>NZ_JACBEZ010000003.1:0-144863 GCF_013391465.1 Acinetobacter sp. SwsAc2
TCAAACGAACAAATAGAGCAGATAGAATTTGCACTCAACCATCGTCCTAGAAAAACACTAGGTTGGCATACACCGAGTGAAGTTATGGCTGGTTTTTATACTGTTGCACTTGCCGCTTGAATCCGCCGTTTAAAAAAAATGCCATTAAGATTTTTAATGATCTGACATTAATCTGAATGATGGATTGTAAAAGCGTGCATAACAATACGATTGAGTTCTTACGCACGCTTATTGTTTTAGATAAAGTCATTTATTGGGGGTTAACAAGTCTGATTTGAATCGCTTTTACATGCGGATATCAACTTTTTCTCATGCTGAAAAGCCAACAATAAAATAATCAGCCCACCTAAACTTAGTAAAACTCCGACCCAGATTGGAGCTAGCCAACCTAAACCTTGGCTAATTAACCAGCCGCCCAGAAAAGCACCAAAAGCATTGGCAATATTAAATGCAGAATGATTCAGCGAAGCTGCTAAGCCTTGTGCATTACCAGCGACATCCATTAAGCGGGTTTGTAGTAAAGGCCCCAAGCCTGCAATACTGAAGCTAACCAAGAAGAGTGCAATAAAAGCAGTGGCAAGGTGATCCATAGACAGGGCACAAAGTACATAAGAGCAGGCATTGGAAACTAAGACCCAAATAATCGCCTTGTTTAAGTTTTTATCGGCAAAGTGTCCTGCGACAACACCGCCGACGACCAACCCGAGCCCAATACATGCCAGTGCAAACGGAATGACTTGAATGCTAGCATGGGTATATTCAGTCAAAATAGGTGATACATAACTATAGACAGAAAACAGCCCACCAAATCCAATTGCACCGACAGCAAGCGTGAGCCACATTTGTGTATTTTTAAGTCCACGCAGCTCATTTTGAATGCTGGCTGTGTGATCCAGTTGCATTTTGGGTAGGCCAAAACAAATTGCGACCACAGTCAAAAATGCGATAGATGCAGAAAACTCAAAACCTGCCCGCCAACCATACAGCTGACCCAGCCATGTCGCAAAAGGCACACCAATCACGGTCGCGACATTCAGCCCCATCATGAGCATGGCGACTGCCGAAGCACGCTTTTGTTTTCCAGCAAACTCTGCAACCACCAAAGCGGCAATACCAAAGTAAGCGCCGTGAGGGAAACCTGCAATAAAACGTGAGACCAACATAGACTCATAGCTGTTTGCGAGTGCTGTACTGGCATTGGCGATACCATAAAACAGCATGAGGCCAATTAAGAGCGTTTTACGCGGAACCTTTGCGGCCAAAATGGCAATCACAGGTGCGCCAATAGTCACACCTAAAGCATAGGCACTAATAAAATGCCCTGTGACAGGAATGCTGAGATTGAAACTTTGTGAGATCTCTTGGATGAGTCCCATCGCAACGAATTCAGTCGTACCAATACAAAAACCACCGAGTGCTAATGCCAAAATAATGACAGATAAGTGACTCGTTGGTGGGATGCTATTTTCTTGAGAGGACATAAATAGACGAGAAAATGAAAAATATTATACGTTCTTTATCACATTAAAATTTGGTTGTTCAAAAAAGTTATAAGTGAACTAAGCAAGCGTATATTCATATGAACTCTGAAGGTTCTACACGATGAATATTTATTCATAGCGCTATATTGAGTGGACTTTCTATAAAAAGAAGTCAAATTTAAAGGCAGCAAATACAGATCAATCCAGCCTAGCTTGAGAATTTGGATTTTTTTGTATTCGCTAGGCTAGGGCTGTCCTGTACCAATGATTAGGGTAAGTAACCCAGCCGCAATGAGTGGGCCGACTGGAACGCCACGTAGTAAAGCCACTCCTGCAACGGTTCCGACTAGTAAGCCTGCAACAACATCGGGTTGGTTTGACATCAGTTTTACGCCGCGCCCGCCTAGCCATGCAACCAAAACACCAATGGCGATGGCAAGTAATGATTTGACACTTAAAAAAGATTTAAAAATACTTTCACCACTAATTCTACCACTTGCAATCGGCACTAAAACTGCAATGGTTAAAATGATGATCCCGATATTTAATCCATGTTGTTGGATGAGTGGGAAGTATTCACTCAGTGGTGTCATCCGCAAAATAATGAGTACTGCAGCAGCAATGGTTACCGCAGAGTTGTGACTGAAAATACCACAAGCCAGCAGGATCAAGAGGACGATCAGATTCAAATCTAAGTTCGGCATAGGGGAGAGACTGGTCAAAAAAACATGTGCATTGTAACGTTTTTTTAGCCACTTTGCCGAATGATCCAAGTACTTTGATTGATGTTCCTGTATTTCAGTATAAAATGAGCCTTTATTTAAAAATGTGGTGTGCTGATGCTGTTGGAAAAAATGTTGCAGTCGCAAGGATTTGGTTCGCGAAAGCATTGCCAACAGTTGATTAAAAATGCAGCCATTGAAATTGATGGGCAGATCATTACTGACCCTAAATATAAACTCAAATTGGATGCTTTGAACTACAAGGTACATGGCAAGAGCTTTGAATACCGCGAAAAAGTCTATATCGCCTTAAATAAACCTCAAGGCTATGAATGCTCACATCAGGCGACACATCATTTTAGTGTTTTTGATTTGTTTGACGATGTGCTCTTGAATCGTGGCATTCAGTGTGTAGGTCGTCTAGATCAAGACACCACAGGTTTATTGTTACTCACCGACGATGGTCAGTTTTTACAAGCATTGACACATCCTAAAAAGCATGTGGCAAAAGTGTATCGGATGAAAACTGCCGACCCTGTTACAGATGAACAGGTCCAACAGTTGGAGCAAGGGGTGGAGCTGCGAAATGAAAAAGGGAGCTTTGCTGCAACGGATGTAAAACGCTTAGCTGAATGCGAACTGCAAATGACCGTGCATCAAGGGGTATATCATCAAGTGAAACGTATGCTTGCGGCAGTGGGAAATAAAGTTGAGAGCTTGCATCGTCAGCAAATTGGAGCGCTCGACTTAACGGGGATACCAGATTTAGTCGAAGGGCATTGGATCTATTTAAATGCAGAACAAGTGGCTTTAGCCAAGACACGCAATGATCTTGAGAGTGAAGGTCTTTAGACGCTGAATGCTATAGAAAGCAATGATAGGTCTTAAATTCATTATCCGCTACAAAGCCCATTGCTTCATATAAGCTGTGGGATTGATAATTATTTTTTTGCGTTTCAAGCGTAATACGAATGGCTTTTTCGTGTCGCGCAAACAAAATCGCGGTATCAATCAATTGTTTTGCTGAGCCATGGCGACGATGCGGTGGAGAAACATAAACATCATCTAAAATATAATAAGTTGCACAGGCCACAGAAGAAAAGCCTAAATACAGCAGCACAAAACCTGTAATCACATCGTCTTTGACATGAATGAAGATGACGCTTTGTTCGTTTTCAAGGCGAAGTTTAAGGAACTTTTGGGAAAGCGCTAAGTTGGAAGATGCACCATAAAATTGGCGATATTCATCAAATAATACAGCAAGTTTTTCTAAGTCTTCTAAAGTGGCACGTCTAACGATCATGTATTACTCCATGCTGTATTTATAATATTTACATGAAGCATACCTAAGTTTTGAAAGGGATATTTCTAAAATTTGTTTAGAAATGCAACACTGTTAAGTTTTGTCACTTTCTCCCAAGATTGCCGCTAATTCTTCAAAAAGATCACTATGTTCATCGTCTGCAAATAAATCATTGGTTGCAGTTGAGTCTGCGCTGGTGATGTGATCAACCGCTTTTTGTTCTTGCTTGAGCTTACGTAGCTTAATCAGCTGTTCAAGATTGATGTTCTGGTTTTCAATTGAGAATGGGATGGATTTGGTTAAAACCACTTGTCTGAAGAACAAACGAACGGCTTGCGCAGGCGTAATTCCCAGTTGTTTAAACACTGCAAAAGCTTGTTTCTTTTCTTGGGAATCGAGTCGAATTTGATAGACTTCTGTTTTTCTCATGATTTTTTAAATAATTTGAACGACTTAAGGGTAGAAGTTATTTTAATCAATTCCATTGTAATTTCAATATTCATACAATGGAATTTTAAATTATTTTGTAATGACAAGCAGATTACAATGTCAATTCAGAATTGGAGCTAAACTGCATAAGCTGTTGAGTTACTGGATCTTTAAATGAAAGATGCTTAGCTAATAGCTGTAAAGGCTGACTAAAATCATAGTCGGCTTTATGTACAACTTTAGGATAGAACGGATCATTTTTAATCGGAAGACCTAAGAAGTTGAGGTGTACACGGAGTTGATGTTGCTTCCCTGTCTCGGGTTTAAGCTCATATTTTGCCCATGTTTCATCATGTTCTAAAAGCAAGATCTCAGTTTCACTGTTCGGTGCTTCGTCTAGGACTTGCATGGTGTAGAACGGTTCACCTTTTTGCATATGTAGTTTTACTATGCGTGGAAATTTGAGTTCGCGGTTAAAAGGTGCAATCGCATGATAGGTTTTTTGAACCTGTCGCTCTGCAAACATTTGCTGATACATCCCTCGACTGTGAATGCATTTGGAAAACATCACTAAGCCAGCGGTTTCACGGTCAAGGCGGTGGATGGGCGTTAAATGCTCAATGCCTGTTTGTTTTTTCAGGCGCACCAATAGGGTTTGTTGAACATATTGCCCCGTTGGACTGATGGTCAAAAAGTGCGGCTTATCCACCACTAAGAAATGATCATTTTCAAATAAAATCTCATGCTGAGATGGCACTTCAATTTCGTGCGCTAAAAAGCGGTAATAAAACACATGCTGATTTTCAAGATATGCCGAATCTGTATGGAGTACATTACCTACAGCGTCATAGACCAAACCATCATGAAAACGTTGCTGCCACTCAGTTGCTTCAATATGCGGAAATTGGTCAGATAAATAAGCCAATACGGTGTGTGGTGCTGGCTTTAATTTAGGCAGAAACACTTTACTTGCGCTCACGCCATTGAGCATGGGAGGGCAAAATTCAGCAGGTTTTATGGTGAACATGATGTGCAGGCAATATCTAATCGGTTGGTGCAGTTAAATACGAGATTTCAAGCTTGTGGCTTGGGCATTTTGTGAGTCCAGTGCTATCATAATTGTTCTTTTGTCACTTGTCGTGAGTATTATGCAGTATTCATTTAATTTAACGCTCAATAATGAACAAGATACCCAAAATTTAGCACAAATTTTGGCACAGCATTTTACGACGGGTGTGGTGTATTTAATTGGGGATTTGGGTGCGGGCAAAACTACGCTAACACGCCATTATTTACAGTATTTAGGTCATCAAGGTTCCGTGAAAAGCCCAACCTATACCTTGGTTGAACCGTACCAAGTTCAAGAGCGTGATATTTTTCATTTTGACTTGTATCGTTTAAACGATCCGTATGAACTGGAGCTAATGGGCATTCGTGACTATTTGGAAACGCCCAATGCATTGTTTTTGTTTGAATGGCCGTCTAAAGGGGGCAATGAAATCCCTCAGGCAGACATAATTATTGATATTCAAAAATCTGAAGATGAACTGACACGGTCTGCTACCTTAAGTTTCCATTCAGTAGCATTATTACAAGCTTTAGAGAGCCAATTAAACAATGCATGATGATTTAAAGATACGCCGTATTCATACTTTGAATCCTGCTTTAGCCAACCAAATTGCAGCAGGTGAAGTCATTGAGCGTCCAGCGTCTGTGGTCAAAGAGTTACTTGAAAACTCGATTGATGCAGGTGCGACAGAGCTGATTATTCGGGTAGAGCAAGGCGGCAGTACTTTAATTGAAATCATGGACAATGGTCGAGGGATTCACGCTGAAGATCTCCCTTTGGCGGTGATGCGACATGCGACCAGTAAAATCCAAACCGCTGAAGATTTACATGCAATTGTCAGTTTAGGCTTTCGTGGAGAGGCTTTGGCTTCTATTGCAGCGGTTTCGCGTTTAACCTTGACCAGTAGTCAGGTGGATGATGGAATTGGCTATCAAGTTGAAGTCAATGGAACTGCATTTGATCGTCAAGAGATTCAGGCTGTAGCTGCGCCTAAAGGTACGCATATTCGGGTACAAGATTTATTTTTTAATGTGCCTGCACGTCGAAAATTCCTCAAAAAACCTGGCACAGAGTTTGGTCATATTGAGGAAATCGTCCGACGTTTAGCGCTGACGCATTTCGATATTCGTTTTGTGCTTGAACATAATCAAAGCATCAAATTGAATTTGCCGATTGCAGATAGTGGTGAGCTACGTTTTCAGCGCGTACAGCAGTTGCTAGGGCGTGCATTTACTGAAAATGCTTATTGGATGGATGCAGATAGCATCAACATGCGTTTAACAGGTTGGTTGGGACATCCCTCGGATGCGCGGGCTCAGGCTGACTTACAGTATGTTTATGTGAATGGTCGAATTGTTAAAGATAAAACCATCTCTCATGCGCTGCGTATGGCTTATGATGGTATTTTGCATGGACATCAGCATGCGGGTTATTTGCTTTTTCTGGAAGTAGACCCTGAAAATATTGATGTCAATGTACATCCGACCAAACATGAAATTCGCTTTTTGAATCAACGTGAAGTACATGAATTTGTACGTCACTATGCCAAAGAGACTTTATCGCAGTTTCAAACGGCAACCGCAGATTTATCTGATGCAATGAAGATTGCAGAGAATCAAGCTTCGATGTCTGTGCAGCCTCGTTATCAAGAGCCTTTGCAGTTGCATCGTCGTGTTGAGTCTGCACAAACTGGTGAGCAAGCCCCATCGGATGTGCTCACTGACTTTAGTTCAAATCAACCACAAGGTGTCCATTATTCGGCGCAACCTTCACGCTATCAGGGCTCACAACAGCTCAATAATGCCTTGCAAAGCTATTTAGCACCTCTGCGTGATGCTTCATCTGCTGTTGATCAAGCTCAGTCTTTGGCTGATTTTACAGTGCAAAGCACTAAAGTCGATGAGCATCCGTTGGGAATTGCCATTGCACAATTGCATGGTATTTATGTGCTGGCTCAAAATACAGAAGGGCTGATTATTGTTGATATGCATGCAGCGCATGAGCGTATTTTGCTACAGCAAATGAAGTCAGCGTGGGATAAACCAGAGTTTTGGACTTCTCAGCAGTTACTTATTCCCAAAGTGATTAATATCACGCGAATGCAAGCGATACGAGTGGAAGAGCTCAAAGATCAATTGGCGCGTTTAGGTCTTGAAATTGATCAATATGGCGATGAGCAGGTCATTGTTCGTGGTGTGCCTGCGATTTTACATAAAGCCAATTTTGAGGCGCTGGTACCTGAATTACTGAACGATTTAGATCCAAATGATGAAGCGCAGGGCTTACTGCAAAAGCGTGATCAAATTCTAGCGGGTATGGCCTGTCATGGTGCTGTTCGCGCCCATCGCATTTTGGGTCTTTCTGAAATGAATGCTTTGCTTCGTCAAATGGAACAAACTGAATTTGCCAGCCAATGTAACCATGGTCGCCCAACTTGGCGTGCGTTTCCATTGGCTCAACTAGATAAGCTTTTTGCTCGAGGAGAGTAGTTTTACATGTCAACTCAATTGCCGGTCATCAATTTAATGGGGCCAACTGCAAGTGGTAAAACTGCTTTGGCATGTCAGCTCTATGAGCAAGGAAATTTTGAACTGATATCTGTAGATTCAGCATTGGTTTTTAAGGATATGGATATTGGTACAGCAAAGCCGACTAAAGAAGAGTTGCTGCAATATCCACATCACCTTATCGATATTATTAGCCCATTAGAAGTCTATTCGGCTGCAAACTTTGTTGAAGATGCATGTGGTTTAATTGATGACATGCATGCGCGAGGTAAAACTCCGATTTTGGTGGGTGGGACTATGCTCTATTTCAAGGCACTTTTAGAAGGTCTTTCAAGCAATTTACCGAGCGCAGACTATGCTGTTCGTGCTGAAATAGAAGCAAAAGGTGAGAGTGAGGGTTGGTCTGCGGTCTATGCTGAATTATGCAGTGTGGATCCACTGGCGGGCGAAAAATTTAAAGTGAGTGATAAACAACGGATTATTCGCGCTTTAGAAGTTTACAAATTGACAGGGCAGCCTATTACTAAACTTCAAGCTGAACAACCTAAAAACGTGCCTTATCGCTATAATTTTCATAATTATGCTTTGATGCCAGACCGTGCCGAATTGCACCAAAGAATTGCACAACGATTGAAAATTATGTGGGACATCGGATTTTTAAATGAAGTGGAAGCACTTATGAAAAAATACGATTTAGATGAAAATTTACCCTCTATGCGCTCAGTTGGGTATCGACAAGCACTCGAATTTTTACAGAAAGGAGATAAAACTGTCGAAAAACAACGTAAAATGGAGGATAAAGCACTTTTTGCGACACGACAACTTGCCAAACGTCAATACACTTGGTTAAGATCTTTGCAAGAGGCACATAAATTTACAACGTATTGTACTATCACGCAGGCACAAGAAGACTTGCGAAACTGCTACGGATAAAGCAAAATTTAGCTACTATCTTTTTTATAATTTTTAATTGAAAAATAAAGATAGTTTTTTGCGCTGATTTTTAAATTTTTTTGGAGTTATAACATGTCTAAAGGTCAAACTTTGCAAGATCCGTTCTTAAATTCTCTCCGTAAAGAACGTATTCCTGTCTCTATCTTCCTTGTAAACGGTATTAAGTTACAAGGTCATATTGAATCTTTCGACCAATATGTTGTTTTATTAAAAAATACAGTAAGCCAAATGGTTTACAAGCATGCAATTTCTACAGTTGTTCCTGCACGTAACCCGCGTCCTGCTGGTGCACCTGCTGGCGCTGGTCAACAAGGCGGCTTTGGCGGTCAACAAGGTGGCTTCGGCGGTCAACAAGGCGGCTTCGGCGGTCAACAAGGCGGCTTTGGCGGTCAACAAGGCGGCTTTGGCGGTCAACAAGGTGGCTTCGGTGGTCAAGGTGGCTTTGGTGGTCAAGGTGGTGGCTTTGGTAGTCAAGGTGGCTTCGGTGGTCAAGGTGGCTTCGGTGGTCAAGGTGGCTTCGGTGGTCAATCGACTGGTTTTGATGGCGAATCAAAATTTGAAGACACTCAAGATGACGAAAATAATCGTTAATTGATTGTTTAAAAAAGCCTCTCACATGAGAGGCTTTTTTTATACCTAATTTTTAGTTTTCATCCAAGTGGAAAATAAAAAACCAGCATAAATGCTGGTCTTTCTATGTATCCAAACTTATGACTTGTTGTTCTTACGGTCTAAGTTCGGATCTTTAATTTCAACATAAGCTCTGTTACGGGTTTCACGTAACCAGCTATCAAGCTCTGCATCAAATTGACGCTCACCTAAAATTTGACGTGCCATACGCTCTTGGTATTCAGCAGTCATGTCTTGTTGACGTGTTTCAGTCACTTGAAGAATATGCCAGCCAAATTGGGTTTGGAAAGGTTTACTAGTTTGACCTACCGGTGTATTTTTCATGGTTTCTTCAAACTGAGGAACCATCACACCTGGGCTGACCCAACCCAAACTCCCGCCATCACGTGCTGAACCTGTGTCATTAGAGTAGGTTGAAGCTAAGACTGCAAAGTCTTCACCTTTTTGAACGCGGTTATACAGGCTTTCGATCATTTGTTTAGCATTTTCAGGGCTAACCACTTCAGAGGGTTGGATCAAAATATGGCGTGCTTTGTATTGAGGCACAATCGCTTTTTGCTCAGCACCTTTACGTTCAACTAGTTTTAAAAGATGTACACCATCTCGTACTGTAATTAAATCTGTGGTTTGTCCCACTTGGAGTGGACTCACACGTGCTGCAAGCTCGCTAGGGATGTCAGAAAGTGCTCTAAAGCCCATATCTGCACCTTCAACTTTGGTGCCAGCAGTACTGAGCTTTTTAGCAATTGCAGCGACGTCATTGTTGTTTGCTAGAACAGTTTTGACTTGCTTCGCCACAGCGTCAGCATTGTCACCTGAAACACGCACATGTAGCACATGTACTTGATTGCCAAGTGCTGCTTGACCTTGTGGGGTATTTAAGAAGTTTTTAACATCTTGGTCTGAAATTTGGATACGGGAGGTAACGATTTGTTGGCGCAAACGATTGATTGCTAAATCTTCAGCAACGCGACTACGCAAAGAAGCATAGGTTCCCGGTGCCATTTTATCGAGCTTTTGTTGGAATGCTTCTAGGCTTGTGCTACCAGATTGTTTTGCAACATTTAAAACCGCTTCATTCAAGCTTTTTTCATCAGGTTGAATGTTGTAACGCTTCACTTGTTCAAGCTGAGTCTGACGAATAATCAGTTGCTCTAATGCTTGTTGTGCCAAATATTGCTCTGGTGGGACTTGTTTCTTTTGGCTCTCAAGTTGATGTTTGAGCTCAGCCATGCTTGCTTCTAAGTCACTCTTCAAAATGACACTGTTATCGACAACAGCAACAACTTCATCCGACGCATGTACAAAAGTTGGAATAGCGGTTGCGAGAGCTAAAGCCAAAGCACTCGCTTTAAAAAATTGTTTGAACTGTTTTGTCTTCATTAACGGTCTGTCCAAGTCTGATTAATATTGTTAAAGCCTAGAATACGATTTTCTAGTAATGATGAAAGTTTACTGTTGAGTCCGCCTAAGCCTTTAAGCGTAATTTCGGCCATAATTGCACGTTTAGGTTCTACACCTGCAGCATTGACGTCATCCAAGTCGTTATAGTACTCACGACCATAAACGGAGATCCCCCAACAGCAAGACTCGTAATTGACACCAAGGAGGTATTCACGAGCGACATTGTTGTCTAAGTCATATTGAGCGTGGCCCATAATACGCCAGTTGTTATGGATAGGTTGTACAAAAGATGCAACCACTTGGTCGTAATGTTCTTGACGATCTGCAATTTCTTTACGATAGAAATAGCCAACGTTATAGAGGTTGCCTTTATCACCCGTAAAGTAAAGTTGTAAGTCGCGTTGCGCATTATCGCCATTCGCCATCCATGCTGAGTTTGCACCGAGGGTAAAGTTTTGCGAGAGCTGGCTAGATACGCTGACAATCGGCCCAGAGTGATTTTCTCTGTCAAAGACATCTGCTGTTTGGTCAAGCGTTACGCGGCGGTCTTCGAAATAATAGCTTTGGCCCACACTGGCTTTTAAGCGTTCTAAACCCACAGTATCAAATAAGCTATAACTTAAGCCCAGTGACAAGAAGTTATTGTCTTCTAGACGGTCATGGCCATAGAAGCGATTTGCACTAAACAACTGATCATAGTTGATCGATGCTGTTGCAGAGTCAAAGTTTGGTGCGTCATCTTGATTTTTATAGGGTGCATAGGCATAGAACATACGTGGACTTAACGTCTGTAAGAAAGTGCCTTCTTTTTCAAAGGTTAAACCTGCATCAAAAGTCACCTGTGGCACGACATAAGATTTGTCGTTCGATGAGCGGTTGGTGTTGTCAAACTCATTGATGGTGTCTTGATCGTAGAATGTGTTCACATTACGAATAGATACTTCAGGAATGGCGAAAGCCCACGGTGTACGGTAGTTGTAGCGTACAGAAAAGTCATTATAGACACGGGTGCCGCTTGGTTCAAAGCTATCGTTGGTATCACCGTCGATAGCCCCAAAGTCCTTTTTAAAGTAAGCCGTATCGTTGTTGAACTCGTACTCTAAACCGAGAGCGTTGCCTGCTTTATAGTTGAGTAAGAACTGTGGTAAACGTGCATACGGACGGTCAACGTAGGGTGTAGTTTCGTCTAGTGTTTGGAAGTCTTCAACTTTCAGTTGGGCTTTTAGACCAGGAATTCCATTTTTATAGTTTAACTCCCAAGCACGACGCAGGTTTAAGTCTGTCTTGGTGTTTGGGTTATTGCTTAAGTCAGTAAAGTAGTCTTTGTCTGAAGCATAGTTATATTCAAGGTTGGTTGAGAACTGTTCATTGATTTGCCAGTTATGTAAAAAGTGCAAATCTTTACGGTCTTCATCGTCATATTTTCGGTCAGAAGCTAAGTAACCCCCCCAAATTTGACCTGAACCAAAGTTTTCGGTTAGATAGCGGAACTCACCCTCAAACATTGGGCCGCGGTCGCTGATATAGCGTGGCGTAGCAGTCGCGTCGTAGTTAGGTGCTAAGTTGAGATAAACAGGTACTGCAAGCTCGACACCACCATCATTGGTGAAGCCAAAACTTGGTGTCAAAATACCGGTAGTACGACGGTCATCAATCGGGAAGTTGAAATAAGGAACTGCGAGAACGGGTACATCTTTAACATAAAGTTTTGTGCCGCGTGTTTCACCACGGCCAGTTTCTTGATTTAACTTAATTTCGTCTGCTTGGATTTTCCATGTTGGCGATTGCTCTGGTGGGCAGGTGCTATAAGTTGCATTTTTTAGCGTGGTGGTCGTTTGTGACTCACGTAGGATTTGTTCAGCCCGCCCATGCGCATGTTGTTCTTCTGAAATATAGAAACTGTTTTTCAGATCGCCTTGTTGAGTTTTTAGGTTGTAATTGATTTGGTCGCTTTGCGCTAATAAACCACTTTGCGCCATTTGCACGCGTCCTTCAGCATTGGCAAAAGTCTGAGTCTGGTCAATGGTGATTTTATCGGCACGAATTTGACGACCTTCTTGATCAATCAGAACATTACCTTCAAGAACAGAGTCACCTTGTGGGTTGTAGTGACCATAGTCCGCTGTAATGGTGGATGTCGCATTGGCTGCGTCAGCAGCTTTGGTTTCAGGGCTTACAGGGGTTAACCATGTGCCTTGGCAATACGCGGAGCTTAAGTAACGACCTTGGCGCTGTTGAGCTTCAGGAGATGACTTATCGACATAGTATTGTTCAAAAAACTTTTGCCCAGGATAGCTTTCTTGTAGTGCTTGTTTTAGCGATTGTTGTTCGTCTGAAATAGACGTGGTTGGTGTTGCAGCATAGCTTGTGATTGAGCTACCACAAAGAAGGGTAAATATCGCAGTCGCTAAAGGATTAAATTTAAACTGATGCTTCATGTGTCTCATTTACCAAGTATGCTTAAAACGCAATTAATTATTGTCGCATCATAGAGAAAAAGTTGATAAGTGGCTACACTTAGCACTTTAAAAACTCAGCCTGTATTAGAATTTATCGCAAATGAATACACAACGTGAACAATTGATACAAACATGGATTTCATCTGTACTTGGTTCAGATCAATTTGAAATTAACTTTTTAGCAGGCGATGCAAGTTTCCGTCGTTATGCACGAATCAAGTTGAATAATAAAACATTTATGCTGATGGATGCACCACCAGAAAAAGAAGATTGTGTGCCTTTTGTGACGATTGATGAATTTTTTGATACGAACGGTGTTCGTGTACCACATATTGTGGCGAAAGATTTGGAGCAAGGCTTCTTATTGCTTGAAGATTTTGGTGATGTGCTACTGTCTACACAGCTCGATGACAAGACTGTCGATGCACATTATGAGCAAAGTTTTAAGCAGTTGATTCAATTGCAATCTATTGATGGCGTAGGTCATTTCCCAGCTTATTCTTATGAGAAGTTAATGACCGAAATGTCGCTATTGACAGATTGGTTATTGCCAAGTTTACAGGTTCAACTTTCTGATGATGAGTCTGCGTTGATTAAACGCACATTTGCAATTTTAGCCAATGCTGCTTTGGCTCAGCCTCAAGTGATTGTACATCGTGATTTCCATAGTCGTAATCTCATGCTTTTGGTAGATGAGCAAGAGCAAGGCGTAATTGACTTTCAGGATGCTGTGATAGGTGCAGATACTTATGATCTGATCTCAATTACACGTGATGCGTATGTACAGTGGAATCCTGAGCGCGTTTATTGTTGGTTTAAAGTGTTTTATGACCTATTGCCAGCTTCTGCCAAAGAAGGGCGTGACTTTGAACAGTTTAAGCAAGACGCTGACCTGATGGCAATTCAACGTCATATTAAAATTTTAGGTATTTTTGTGCGTTTATTTGAACGTGACGGCAAATCAGGCTATCTGAAAGATTTACCACGCGTGATGTGGTATTTACTTGAAGAAAGCAAACCATATGCAGAACTACAACCTTTTATGCAATTTATTTGCGATAAAGTAATGCCGAAATTTGAAGCAAAATATGGCAAATATGAGGTTGTTGCAGCATGAAAGCAATGATTTTGGCCGCGGGGCTTGGCAACCGTATGCGTCCTTTAACACTTTATAAACCGAAACCTCTGCTTGAAGTGGGTGGCAAACCGCTGATCGTTTGGCATATTGAAAAACTCAAGCAGATTGGGGTCACAGAAATTGTGATCAATTCTGCATGGTTGGCCGATGTGTTGATTGGTGCGCTTGGTGATGGTTCGCAGTTTGGTGTGACTATTCGTTGGACGCGTGAAGAAGAAGGGCTTGAAACAGCAGGGGGTATTATTAATGCTCTACCACTGTTGGGGACAGAACCGTTTATTTTAGTGAATGGTGATGTTTGGACCACTTTTGATTTTGCGTCTTTACTTGATGTGCAGTTGGACACCGATTTGGCACATCTGGTATTTGTGCCCAACCCGACACAGCATCCCAAAGGCGACTTTATCTTAAACCAAGGGCGTGCTTATACCTTTGAACAAGAGCAGTCAGGCGAAGCGCTGACTTATAGTGGTGTTGCGGTTATTCACCCACAGATGTTTGAGGGTTTAGATGCAGGTAAACGTCCACTGGCTCCATTGCTAAAAGAAGCGATGTCTGCTGGAAAAGTTTCTGCTGAGAAAATGCAAGCCGCATGGGTGGATGTTGGCACACCTGAGCGATTAAGTGATCTAGATCTACAGATTCGTCAAGGTATGTACGTTTAAGTGCATAATCACTAAGCGTTAGCTACTGTTCCACGGCTGAGAAATCGGTATACTTCAGTTTAATTTTATTGAGATGTCTTCTTTATGCATCCATTTTTTCAAGACTTAAAGCAAGGTAGTCAAAAGCTTGGCTTAGATTTGAGTGAAGAAGCATTAAATTTATTGCTGAAGTATCAAGACGCACTTGTGCTGTGGAACAAAGCTTACAATTTAACAGCGATTCGCGATCCTAAAGAAATGCTGGTGAAGCATTTATTAGATAGTCTAAGTATTTTAAAAGATTTGCCGAAAGGTCGTTTGCTGGATATTGGTACAGGCGGTGGTATGCCGGGCATGATTATTGCTCTATGTCAACCTGAGCGCCAATGTGTTTTGCTCGATTCAAATGGCAAAAAAATTCGTTTTTTAAAGCAGTTTATTGCAGACTTAAAATTAACCAATGTAATTGCAGTTCAAACGCGTGTTGAGAATGAAGATAGCATCCATGATTTGGGTCAGTTTGATGTGATTACCAGTCGTGCATTTGCCTCTTTAACCGATTTTATCAATGCATCGAAGCCTTATATGCACCAAGACAGCATTATTGCGTCGATGAAAGGCTTGATTCCGCATGAAGAAGTTGAAGCGTTCAAAAACGAATTTAGTTGTGACATTATTGCGTTAAAAGTTCCACGTTTGGACGAACAACGACACTTACTTTTATTAAAACGTATCTAAAAAAATTCAAAGGATTGGGCGGGTCATGGCACAAATTATTGCGATTGCTAACCAAAAAGGTGGTGTAGGTAAAACCACAACCGCAGTAAATTTGGCTGCATCTTTAGCAGTACTTAAAAAGCGGGTTTTATTGGTTGATATGGACTCGCAAGGCAATGCGACCATGGGTTCAGGCATTCAAAAAAATGACCTACTGTATTCAGTGACCGATGTTTTACTGGGTGAAGTGCCTATAGAGACTGCGATTACCAAGGCGGAAGTGGGTTATAAGGTCTTGGGTGCAAACCGTGATTTGGCAGGAGTTGAGCTTGCGATTGCTGAACAAGAAGGGCGTGAGTTTATTCTGCGTGATGCGTTGCAAGAAATTGAACAAGCATATGATTACATCATTGTGGACTGTGCGCCAAGTTTAAGCTTGATCACGGTTAATGCACTGGCAGCGGTGGATGGTGTGATGATTCCAATGCAGTGTGAATACTATGCTTTGGAAGGTTTGGCAGATTTAACACAGACCATTGATCGTATTCAACAAGCATTAAATCCTGAGTTAAAAATTATTGGTGTTTTACGCACCATGTATGATGCACGTAATGCACTGACGCGTGATGTGTCTGAAGAATTAGAACAATACTTTGGTAAAAAACTCTATGACACCGTCATTCCACGTAATGTGCGTCTAGCTGAAGCACCTGCGCATGGTTTGCCTGTGATTTATTTTGAAAAAAGCTCGAAGGGCGCAGTTGCTTATTTACATTTAGCAGCTGAAATGATTAAGAAAAGCAAAGTGAAAAAAGGAAGTAACGCATGACCGTTAAAAAACGTGGACTGGCAAAAGGTCGTGGTTTAGATGCCTTACTCGGTTCCATTCAAAAAGAGAAATTACAACTTGAAGCACAAGCTCTTGATCACGGTCAGCTAAAACAAATCGATGTGCATCTATTACAACGTGGTGAATATCAACCACGTCGTTTTATTAATGAGCAAGACTTACAAGAGTTAGCGGCATCGATTGAAAAACACGGTGTAATGCAGCCGATTGTGATTCGTCCAATTGATAATGAAAAGCACCCCTATGAAATTATTGCGGGTGAGCGTCGCTGGCGTGCGGCTCAACTTGCTGGCTTAACGCAAGTCCCAGCCATTGTTCGTGATTTAACAGACCAAGTTGCAATTGCACTGGCGTTGATTGAGAACATTCAACGTCAAGACCTCAATCCGATTGATCAGGCGATGGCATTACAGCGTTTTCATGAAGAGTTTGGTTTAAGTCATCAAGAAATTGCGGATACTGTAGGCAAAGCGCGTACCACAGTGAGTAATTTGCTGCGTTTATTAAGTCTAGCTGAGCAAGTTAAAGACTTTATGCAACAAGGTTTGCTGGACATGGGGCATGCTCGTGCCATTTTGACTTTGAAAGGGAAAGATCAACTGAAAGTCGCAGAATTGGTGATAGAGAAGAGTTTATCTGTTCGCCAAACTGAACAATATGTTCGTGATCTCAATGTGCCGAAACAAGAAAAATCGAAAACGGAAATTGCACCAGATCTTCAACAATTGACACAGCGCTTAACAGATCGTTTTAGTGCAAATGTCAAAATTGATCATAATAAACAAGGGAAAGGCAAGCTCACGATTCATTATCATTCACTCGATGAGTTAGATGGTATTTTAAATATTTGCTTAGCGGAATAATTTTATTTTCTATTTTTAAATACTTGGGGAAGTGTTATGTGGGAATTGGTAAAAGCAGGTGGGTGGCTTATGCTGCCCCTTGTGCTCTGTTCGATCTTTACTGTTGCGATTAGCTTAGAGCGTTTTATTCGCTTGAAGAAAACTACTATTTTACCGAAAGATTTGCTATTAAATTCAGCGCAAAGCGTACAAATGGTTTTGCCTAAACTTAAACAAAATCAGGATTTACAGGCAACGACATTAGGTCGTATTTTGGAAGCTGGTTACCAAAGTGAGGCACAAGGTGAACAGTTTGCACGTGCGCAGATGGAAGCAACGGCTTCTCAGGAAATTGGTTATCTTGAAAAAAACATCAATTTTTTGGGTACATTGAGCGCTGTTGCACCTCTTTTAGGATTGTTGGGAACGGTATTAGGAATTATCGAGTCATTCTTAATGATTGATATTGGTAATAGTAGTAATCCAACATTGATGATTCCAGGGATTTCTAAAGCGCTGATTACAACTGCGGCAGGAATGTTCATTGCGATTCCCGCATTATTTGCTTATCGTTATTTTCAGCGTTTGGTTCAAGAGTATGTTGCTGAATTAGAACAACAATCAACTTTATTTCATGCGGCTTTATTTTATAAGAAAACAGAAACTGTGCTTGAAAACCATGATGATGTTGTTGTGAAGCAAGCGAGCTAAGGTGAAGTATGAAATTCAAACGTTCACAAGTTGAAGATGTTCATATTAACCTTACACCAATGATTGATTGCTTATTATTTATTTTGGTGTTTTTATTGCTGACCACCACCTTCAATCAATTTAGTCGTATGAATTTAACCTTGCCTGATGCGCAAGGTGTTCCACCGAAAACATTTGATCATAAAATCGAAGTGGTGGTAGATTCCACAGGGCATTATTCAATTAATGGTCAGTCTATTGCATCGAAAGATGTTTCAGAATTAAATACCGCAATTAAACAGATTTCCAATGACCGTCGTGATCTAATGTTTGTGATTGCTGCGGATGCAAAAGCAACCCATCAGGATGTGATCCGTGTGATGGATGTGGCAGGTCAGTTGGGATTTGTAAATATCAATATTAGTACCAAAGTGCCTTCTCGAGGTTATTAGTGAAACACGATTTAAAAGTTTATCTACGTCTACTGAGCTATTTAAAACCGTATTGGGGCGTAGCGATTCTTGTGGTGATTGGTTTTGCTATGAATGCGGCGACAGAAGTTTCTGTCGCTAAATTACTTGAAAAAATTATTGAAGCGATTCAACACCGTGATCAAGGTTTTACGACATTGTTCCCAATTTTGGTTGTTGTGGTAATGTTCTTCCGTGGGCTGGGTTTGTTCATGGGCGGCTACTTTACAGCGGTCATTTCCAGAAACTTGGTCTTTAATATTCGCCAAGAAGTTTTTGCCAAATTATTGCGTCTTCCCTCGCAGTATTATCTGGACAATAACAGTGGTCATATCACTGCGAAAATTATGTATAACGTGGAGCAGCTTACAGCCGCATCTACAGAGTCATTAAGAACTATTGTTCAGCAAGGTCTAATCACTCTTGCATTGCTCGGTTACCTTATATATAGCAACTGGCGTCTTACTTTGTGTATTTTGATTTTTGCGCCACTGATAGGTTTGCTTATTCGTAAAGCAGCAAAGCGTATGCGTAAGCTTTCCATTCAAGTCCAAGACACCATGGGGGATGTCAATCACGTGGTACAAGAGACAGTCAATGGTCACTTGGTGGTGAAAGGCTTTGGTGGTCAAGGGTATGAGCAACAACGTTTTAAAGATACCTCATTGGAGAATTTACGACGCGGTTTGAAAATGGTGGTTGTGCAACAGCTCAATAGTCCAATTGTACAGTTGATTATGTCCATTGCTCTGAGTATTGTGATGTGGATCGCACTACGCCCAGAAATTCTGCAAGATACCAGCGCGGGTCAATTTGTGGCGTATATTACTGCAGCAGGTATGTTGAGTCGGCCAATTAAAGCATTGACTGATGTGAATGAAAAAATTCAACGGGGTATGGCTGCAGCACATTCAGTTTTTGAAATTTTAGATTTGCCTGAAGAAAAAAATACTGGGACTTTAACTCCAGTACTGAAAGGTAATATCGACTTTAAAGATGTGAACTTAGTTTATGTGGATGGCTATCAAGCCCTGCATAATTTTAATTTAAGCGTCAAAGAGGGTGAGACGATTGCTTTAGTGGGGCGCTCTGGTGCTGGTAAAACCTCTTTGGTGAATTTGTTAGTGCGTTTTCAAGATACGACCTCGGGTCAAATTCTTTTTGATGGGATCGATATTCAGGATATTGAAATCAATAGTCTGCGTACCCAAGTGGCAATGGTCAATCAGCAAGTGGTTTTATTTAACCGCACTGTGCGTGACAATATTGCCTATGGTCAGCTTGAAAATGCCTCTGATGAAGAGGTAATTGCGGCGGCAAAAGCGGCCTATGCGCATGACTTCATTATGGCTTTACCACAAGGCTACAACACCAAGTTAGGTGCACAAGGCCTTAATTTATCGGGCGGTCAACGTCAACGTATAGCCATTGCTCGTGCGATTTTGAAAAATGCGCCTGTGCTGATCTTAGATGAAGCTACCAGCGCGCTTGATAATGAATCAGAGTACTTTATCCAGCGTGCTTTCGATGCTGCAATGCGAGATCGTACCACGATTGTGATTGCACATCGATTATCCACCATTGAGAATGCGGACCGTATTGTGGTGATGGATAAAGGGCGTATAGTAGAGCAAGGTACACATGCTGAACTTATTGCAAAGCAGGGTGCTTACTATCAGCTCCATCAGCGTAATTTTGAGGAAAACTAAGTCATGCCAGGTGCACAGTTTATTCAGGATGCTTGGAACTCGCAGGCAAAGTGGTTAATTGTGCTTCGTCCGCTGTCTTGGTTATATCGTGGCGGTTTTCTTTTAAACCGTAAGTTGTATCGGTGTAATATTAAAAAAGCCTATACGGCTCCTGTACCTGTCATGGTGATTGGTAATATTACCGTGGGTGGAAGTGGTAAAACTCCTCTGCTCATTCACTTGGTGAGTTATTTACAAAGTAAAAATATTCGAGTGGGTGTGATCAGTCGTGGTTATGGTGCCAAGGGCCCATTTCCGACTATGGTAGATCTCAACTCATTACCTGAAAATGTAGGTGATGAACCAACACTCATTGTGCAATCTACTGATGTGCCGATGGCAGTGGGTCCCAACCGCCAAGAAAGTATTGAACTGCTTTTATCTCACTACCCCATTGATTTGATTATTAGTGATGATGGGCTTCAGCATTGGGCATTGAATCGTCAAATTGAATGGATTGTCCTAGACAATAATCGTGGACTAGGTAATGAAAAGTTATTGCCTGAAGGTTATTTGCGAGAGCCGAAGTCTAGACTGGATCAAGGCATAGTGATTGAACATGCAGATCATCCTACTCGTACTATGCACATGCACTTAGAAGTTGCAGAGCCTTATTTGTTGAACAGTACTGAAGCAAAAGCTTTCAATCCGCAAGATGATTTTTATGCAGTCGTGGGGATAGGGTTTCCGCAGCGCTTTTACCGTACCTTAGAGCGTATGGGGGTGCAGCAATTCCAGTGTCATGAGTTTGCCGATCATTATGAATATGAGTTAGAGGATTTGGTTTTTGACGATGCCAATCCCATTATTACCACTGAAAAAGATGCAGTGAAAATTTTAGCGTTGCTCAAACAAAATCCTAGTTTTGCCCGTGATATTTGGGTTGTTCCTGTCGATGCAGTGTTATCGACGGCGTGTTATGACACCTTACATCAACAGCTCGCCGCTGTAGGTATTGAAATTTCTTAAGGTCTTTTATGAAGCATATTGTTATTCCTGCTCGTTTCGCAAGCACACGTTTATCTGGAAAACCACTCCTTAAAATTCATGGCCGTGAAATGATTTTACGGGTCGTTGATCAGGCAAAGAAAGTGGAAGGTTTTGATGATCTCTGCGTCGCAACGGATGATCAGCGAATTTATGACCTTTGCATGGCAGAAGGCGTGGATGTGGTGTTGACCTCAGCGGATCATCCTTCGGGAACAGACCGTCTAAGTGAAGTGGCGAAAATTAAGGGTTGGGCCAGTGAAGATATCATTGTCAATGTTCAAGGTGATGAGCCTTTATTGCCGGCGGCTTTGGTCAAGCAAGTCGCGCAACTTTTAGAGTCACAAGTCGATTGTTCAATGTCGACCTTGTGCGAACCAATTCAGCAGTTAGATGAATTTAAACGCGACAGTATTGTTAAAGTGGTGATGTCGAATTACAAACAAGCACTTTACTTTAGTCGCGCCACTATTCCATATGACCGTGATGCTGCAAAGCAAGTGCAACAAACGTTGCATAACCAAGCCTTCCGTCATTTGGGCTTGTATGCTTACCGCGTGAAATTGCTCCAAGAGTATGTGACATGGGATATGGGTACACTTGAAAAGCTCGAAAGCTTAGAGCAACTGCGTGTTTTGGAAAATGGACATCGTATTGCCATTGATATCGCAGAAGCGAACTTACCACCAGGTGTGGATACACAAGAAGATTTAGATCGTTTAAATGCCATGGATGTGGCTCATTTTGCATAATAGAACTTAGGTCATCTACATGAAACAAACGCTGCCTGAGCAGATTTATCCGTGGCATCAAAATATTTGGGAAACTTTAACTACGCGCTTTCCTAATATTGGTCATGGCTTATTGTTTTATGGCAAAAAAGGTTGTGGTAAAGAGATTTTTGCTGAGCAGTTTCTTGCTTGGGTCTTATGTGCGAAGCGGCAGCCAAATCATTTGGCCTGTGGGGAGTGTGGAAGTTGTCAGTGGTTAAAGGCGGATACACACCCCAATTATGTGCACATCACTACCGATGAAGACAATAAGAAACAAAATGTCAAGATCAAAATTGAGAAAATTCGTGATCTGCTGCCTTTTGTACAGCAAACGGTAGATGGTTGGCGCGTCATCATTATTGAACCAGCCGAAGCTTTAAATACAGCTTCAGCCAATGCTTTATTGAAAACGCTTGAAGAACCAGGTGATCGTGTTGTTATCATTTTATTGGCAGATCATTATTTAAAACTGCCTGCAACCATTCGCAGTCGTTTGCAACATTTTGCTTTGGATCGCATAAATGAACAGCAAGCAGAGCAATTTTTAAATCAGCATTTGTCCCATAGCGATTTGGCACAGCAACATTTGTTGATGAATTTGTCTAATCATATGCCGTTACAGGCAATTACATTGTCCGAGAGTGAATGGATTCCTCAACGTGCTGAATTTTTAAAAGATTGGCAAAAGTTGGTGATGGATAAAAATATGCCGATGGCAATTGCAACCAAGTGGAATAAAGTGCTGGCATTTAGTGATTTTAGTCAAATGTTTGAGTACTTGTTGTCAGATTTGATTTGTGTCAAGCTAAATCAGCAATTAAAAAACACTGATTTGGATTTTAGTGTGCTGGCAGAGCGGTATTCACTTGAAACTTTGTTTTCAATTTATGCTGAGTTGCAACAGTCAAAACAATATATTGAACAAAACGTACAAACTAATTTAGTGCTCGACCAATTGTGTATTCGGTTGATGGATGTTTAAAACAGGGGAATTTTATGCAACCACGTATGGGCGGAATCATTCAAGCCAATATTCCAGATAAAGCAACGTTATATGCAAGCTACATGCCTTTTGTAGTTGGTGGTGGTTTATTTATTCCATCCAAACAACCTGTAAAGATGGGAGAGGAGGTCTTTGTTTTGGCAACATTGCCAGAACAAGCACAGAAAATTCCTCTCACAGGTAAAGTGATTTGGATTTCGCAAAAGCAAAATGGAATCAAACTCCAAGGATTTGGTATTCAACTTTCTGGGGAGAAAGGGGTTTATTACAAATCAGAAGCGGAAAAGTTGCTTGCAGGTATTAAGTCTGAAGGGCGAACTAGTTACACTATGTAATTAAGTATATGAAGTAGGAAACGCCTGTGTTTGTAGATACACACTGCCATTTAACCATGCTAGATTTAACCCCTTATGATGGGGATTTAGATTTGGCATTAGCGCAGGCACGTGAAGCGGGCGTTCATCGCTTTATGAGTATTTCAGTCGACATTGATGATCATATAGAACTGGCAAAAATAGCTGCGCGTCATAATGATGTCGGTTATAGCGTCGGGGTACATCCTTGTGAAGATCCTGAAACCATGGCTCGTGCAACCACAGACTATTTAATTGAGTTGGCACAGCCTGAAAAAGTTTGGGCAATTGGTGAGACTGGGCTCGATTATTTTCATAGTACAGATTTCATCGCTGAGCAAAAAGACTGTTTTGCACGACATATTCATGCTTCACAAGCTGTAAAAAAACCAGTTGTTGTGCATACCCGTTCTGCCAAGCACGATACTGTCGATATTATTCGCGCCGAAAAATCGACCCATGGTATTTTGCATTGCTTTACAGAAGACTGGGAAACGGCCAAAGCTGTCTTAGACTGCGGTTACTATGTGTCATTTTCAGGGATTGTATCTTTTAAAAATGCGCAAGACCTGCGTGATGTGGCGAAGCAAGTTCCTTTAGATCGCCTATTAATTGAGACGGATAGTCCTTATTTGGCACCGATGCCATATAGAGGAAAGTCTAATGAGCCAAAGTACGTTCCTTATGTAGCCAAAGCCTTGGCAGATGTATATGATAAGTCCTTGGAAGAGATGGCTTTCATCACAACACAGAACTTTGAAAACCTTCTCAACATGAAGTAAATAAATTGAAACGATAAAAGCGTATAAGAGAGTACTAGGGTGAAAATGGATCGTCAGGCTCAGTTTCGAGCAAGAGAAGCGTTAATTTTCCAAGTGGCTGAACAGTTGCTTTTAGAGAATGGCGAAGCAGGGATGACCCTTGATGCATTGGCTGCGGAATTAGATCTA
Source organism: Acinetobacter sp. SwsAc2 (assembly GCF_013391465.1). Taxonomy (NCBI): domain Bacteria; kingdom Pseudomonadati; phylum Pseudomonadota; class Gammaproteobacteria; order Moraxellales; family Moraxellaceae; genus Acinetobacter; species Acinetobacter sp. SwsAc2. The sequence continues at coordinate 24,124 of NZ_JACBEZ010000003.1, forward strand.
GCAAAAGGTACGCTCTATAAACATTTTCAAAGTAAAGATGAACTCTATATGTTGCTCATTATTCGTAATGAGCAAATGTTGCTTGAAATGATTAAAGATACAGACAAGCAGTTCCCTGAACATCTTGCTTTTTTTATGTTACATCATTTGCATCATCCTGAACGCACGGTGCTGTTTCATCAAATAGAAGAGCGATTATCGACAACGGGTGTTGGGATCTATCATTTATTTACTGAGCTTTATCAAATTCGAAAGCAACGTCTACGTTTAATTATCCGTATGACCGAGCGGTATTTGGAGTCGATAGAAAGTCAAATGACAGTTCGTGATTATTTGGCATCGATTTGGTCTTTAACGCATGGTGCAGCTGCGATTTTGAACTCTAGTTTTTATCAACGGTATTTGGGTTCGCGTGATACTTTGCGCGTGGCCTACATTGACCAAGCTCTGGCGATGCCTAAACAAACGGGCGCAGCAGGATATCTTGCTTAGCGGATAGGATGTATGAAACAGAAACCACCTTCAAGGATTCAAGGATTTACACTGGTTGAATTGATGGTGGTTATTGTTATTATGGCCATTATGGCGTCATTGGTGATGTTGAATATCAATGGGGTCGATCAACGTAAAGCAGCGCAAGCCCGTGATTTTTTTATCATGGATGTACAGAAAATTGCACGTGAGGCAAATGATCAAGCACGTGTTTTGGCACTAGAGGTTCATCCTGCGACCGATGTGGCTGATTTTTCTTATGCTGTTGTTGAATATAAAAATCCTCAATTTACCATACCCACAGAACAACAAAATAATGCAATGCTGAATCATCAAAAATGGCAAAAATATAATGAGTTCCCGCAGCAAGTGTTAGCCAAAAATGTTTCTTTTGCTGTGCAATCCTTAGACTATGATGTTTCCCCAGCCCGAAACGATGATTTAACCCAAGAGAGTGCACCTAAACTGATTTGGTTGGGGAATGGCGAAGCAAAACCTGTTCGTATTCAATTTTATTATGCCAATGAGCCCGTGGGTGCAGAAATTGAAATTGATCATTTGGGTAAAATAAATGCGAGCTAAAGATTTAAAGAATAGTCTGCCAGCTTGCGCTCGGATGAAACATTATTTCATTAATCCTCACTCAGGATTTACATTGCTGGAAGTGATGGTGGCACTGGCTATTTTTGCTACAACAGCGGTCGCTTTAACCAAAGTGGGTATGCAATATACTCAGTCTACTGGACATGCGATTTTACGTACTAAGTCACAATTTGTTGCCTTGAATGAAATTTCGATGATGGAAATCAATCGTGATTGGCTACAAGGCACGGCCTCTAAACAAATCACCCAACAAGGTGAAACTTGGCAAATTGATAAATCAGCGCAAGCAACGATCAGTACTAATGTGCAACGCGTCAATGTACAAGTGAGCTTGGTGAATACTGAAACTGGAAAAGTAGATTCGGGTGTTACGAGTTTAGTTTTTTTCAACCATCGTGATGGAAGCCAACCATGAAAAAACGCTCAGGCTTTACTTTGGTTGAGTTATTGGTGGCAATCGCGATTTTTGCTGTGCTTTCAGCTTTGGGTTGGAAGGTTTTTGATTATCTGATCAAGATTAAAGAGCGTAATACCCAACATGAACAGCGCTTAGGTCAGCTACAAGAAGCATATCAACAAGTGTTACGTGACACTGTGCAAATTGTACCAGTTACTGCCAATGTTGCGGGGCAGGTTCAACCCGCAGTCATGTTGCAAAATGGTCAGTTGACCTTTAGTAAAACTGGCGTGACTGATCCTTTAATGCAAGGCATACCGCCTGAAGAGCGAGTTGAATATATTTACAAAGCAGATGAAAAAAAACTGTACCGTTATAAATATAAAAATTTAAATCAAACCGGTAATGATCAACCAGAAACCAGTGTTTTACTTGATTCAGTTGATCAATTTCAAATTATGTTACTCAATCCCAATGAAATGGCACAATGGCCTGAGGTGGCATTGAGTGAAAATGATGTAACTCAGGCAAAAATACTACCGCGCGGTTTAAAAATAAACCTCACTGTCAATGAAGTGAGTTATGAATGGGTGTTTAGTTTATTAAATACAGACTTTTTAAAACAAAAAAATTAAGTTGCAGGATATGAAACTCACGGACTCTATGCAAAACCATTTTTCCTTAAATGTCTTCGTTGTAAATAGGTGGATGTTTTGAAGCGCTCTCAGCATGGCATTGCATTGATCACCATTTTGGTGATGGTGGCTTTAGCAACCATCCTTGCGGCTACGATTGCGCAACATCAGCGCAATACCGCAGAGAGTACGGGTTATTTAATGCGACAAAACCAAGCTCTGTTATACGCAAAAAGTGCTGAAGCTTTTTTTTCTGAGCTGTTGGTGGATGATGCTCAAAATGCAGCAGAGGTCGATCATCTACAAGAAACGTGGGCGAAGCCCATGCCTGCTTTTCCAGTGGAAGATGGTTTTGTTTCTGGGCGTTTAGAAGATGAGTCAGGAAAATTTAATTTAAATGCTTTAGTTAAGTCGGATAAAAAGCCGAATGAGGCTGCAAAACTTTGGTTTGAAAAACTGTTGGTACGTGTGGGGTTGCCTGCGCAACTTTCAGAAGCAGTGATTGATTGGCAAGATGAAGATGATGAAGTCAGTGGGCCGATGGGTGCTGAATCTGCTTATTATCAAAGTTTAGCTCAGGGTTACTTGGCGCCAAATCGTGCTTTTTATAATGTTGAACAGTTGAAGTTGGTGCGTGGGTTTGAGGGGCGTAACTATCAACTGATTGCACCTTATGTGAGTGCTTTGCCGAATAATGAATTAAAGGTGAATGTAAATACTGCACCTGCACTGGTGTTGGCTAGCATTGATCCTAAGTTGGATGTATCTGCTATTCAAAATTTACAAAAGCAAAGACAGGCCAATCTGGAGCATTTTTCCAATGTTAATGAACTATGGGAGGTTGATCCATTTAAACAAGTGGACGAGGCTCAGCGGGCTGCTGTTAATGATTTTCTCGGGGTTCAATCGAACTATTTTAAAGCTAGAATTGAAGTATTGCTGAGTGAGCGTAAGCGTCAGTTTAGTGCTGATTTGGTGCGAAAAGATCAGGCGGTATATGTGGCCTATCGGAGCATGTCAGCGTTTTAAAGGATAGATATAAGACTGATATGATTTACCAATTGGATTGAACAATAAAATAAATGAGCATAGGTTTACTTTTGCTTTATAATTAAAGTCAATTCTCAGAAAGTTTGATTGCATTACGGCATATGTTAATTCGTAAGTTATTTAAGTTTGAAAATGCCCATATTGTACGTAACTGTACATCGGATCGTTGTAAACGCTCCATTCATGGTCACAGTTATAAAGTTGAATTACTCCTCAAAGCATCAAAATTAGATCATGGTCAAATGGTTTATGATTTTGGCTTGCTGAAAGGGGTGATTAAAGACCTTTATGACTCTTTTGATCATGCGATTTGTTTTTGGCAAAACGACGATCCAGAATATATCCAAGCATGTAAAACATTTAGTGCACGTTGGGTGTCGCTGCCTGTTTCGCCATCGGCTGAACAATTTTCACGTATTTTCTTTTATCTTGCACAGCAAGTACTCGCGTCGACCGTGACTCAAAACGGTGAAGGCGATGTGGAAGTGTACTCGGTGATTGTGCATGAGACTGATACGGGCTATGCGCAGAGTTTTATTGAAGATATTGAAAATACACAGATGGGGCTTTTAGATTTAAGCCAGATCGAGTTTTCAGAACAAATCCAAGCGGAATGGGCGGATACTGAAATGTATACCAAATTAAAAGAAGGTATCCAATTTCACAATCCGAATGTAGAATTGCAAGTCAAACTGTGAAATTTGTCACGGAATATACAGTAAGGGAATAAGGCGCAAGTATGTCTTTAACAGAACAACAGCAAACCAAGCTTGATAAAATTCAGCTGGATGCCAGTTGGAAACATGGATTAAGTGACTTTTTGCTTAGTACTAAGATGGATGCGTTAAAGCAGTTTCTTGTTACAGAAATAAAAGCGAATAAAGTGATTTATCCGCCAAATGCGCTGATTTTTAATGCATTTAATACGACGCCTTTGGCGAATGTAAAAGTGGTAATACTCGGACAAGACCCATATCATGGGCCGAATCAGGCACATGGGCTCAGTTTCTCTGTGCAAAAGGGGCTTGCTTTACCACCATCTTTACGTAATATTTTCCATGAGTTAAATAAAGATTTAGGAATTGATATTCCTAAACATGGGGATTTAACTCGTTGGGCGCAGCAAGGCGTTTTGCTGTTGAACAGTGTATTAACCGTTGAAGCTGGTCAACCCACATCACATCAAAAACAAGGTTGGGAAGATTTTACCGATCATGTGATTGATGTTTTGAATGAACAGCGCGAACATATTGTTTTTATTCTTTGGGGAGCATATGCGCAGCGGAAAGGACAACGGATTGATCAAGAAAAGCATTTGGTGTTAAAGGCGGCACATCCGTCACCTTTGGCAGCAAATCGTGGTGGATTCTTCGGTTGTAAAGTTTTTTCAAAATCCAATAATTATCTTAAACAACATGGCATTGAGCCTATAGATTGGCAGCTGGACGCATGACATATTCTCCCGTTTCTAAAAACTACCATCCAGATTTGATTGTAGAAGAAGCAAAAAATGGTTGGCGCATTGTTCGTCTGAATAGACCAAAATCACTTCACGCTTTAGATGAAACGATTGTTTCAGTTTTATTTGAAGTGTTTCAAGATTTTCATAGCGATGACGCAGTAAAAGCCATTTGGTTGGATTCAACCACACCAAAAGCATTCTGTGCGGGTGGTGATGTACGTAAACTTCGTCAACTGGTGATTAACGATGAAGTTGAAACAGCCAATCAGTTCTTCGAGCAAGAATATGCTTTAGATTTATTACTACACAACTATGCTAAGCCTGTCTTGGTCTGGGGTGAAGGTTATGTCATGGGCGGTGGTTTAGGTCTGTTTATGGCCGCGCCATTTCGTTTGGTGACACCGCATTCACGTTTAGCGATGCCTGAAATTAATATTGGTTTGTACCCAGATGTGGGTGCAACGCGTTTCTTGGCGGATCGTGGAGCAATTGGTTTGTTCACGGGCTTAACGGGTTCAATCATGACGGCTGCGGGCGCATATGGTATTGGTTGGGCAACACACATCTGTGATGCGCAGCGTAATACGGTGCTTGAGAAAGTTATTAATATCGACTGGAGTCATTATCCAGCAGGTGATTTTAGAGCCATTGATGACACATTAAACAGTATGCATCGTCCTGTAGGTCCAGGTCCATTACAGAACTCTTTGGATGTCATTCATAGTGTATGTCGTGGTGTGAACTTCGAGCATGATTATGATGCTATTGTTGGTTTAAGTGATGCGCGTAGCGATTGGCTTCGTCAAGCCAGTGAGAACTTACAAAAAGGCTCACCAACAACTGCTGCATTAACATGGTTGCTATGGCAGTGGGGCAAGCAGGTTCATTCTTGGAATGAAGTATTCGAGCTTGAAACCCAAATTTCGGACTGGAAAATCCGTCATGCAGACTTTGTTGAGGGTGTGCGTGCGCGTTTAGTGGATAAAGACTTGTCGCCAGCCTGGAAACAAGGGGCTAGTAATAGCTTAAAGGGTATTTTCGCTGGTAATCCACCAACAACGAGTATTGAAAGCTGGAATGAACTCCTTAAACATTACGATGTAATCTAATCTTTATGACTGATGTTTTAAAAATAGATAGTGAATGGATGCAGCTTGCTTTAGAGCAGGCTGCTATTGCAGCGTCAAAAGGTGAAGTCCCTGTTGGGGCGGTCATTGTGAGTCAAAATAAAATTATTGGTTCTGGCTTTAATGCTCCTATTACGCTAAATGACCCTACCGCGCATGCTGAGGTTCAAGCACTTCGCGATGCTTGCCAAAATACACAAAACTATCGTTTGCCTGATGATGCGGTCATGTATGTGACACTTGAGCCTTGTACTATGTGCGTGGGCGCTTTGGTGCATGCACGCGTTTCAAAAGTAGTCTTTGGTGCGACAGAGCCGAAAGCTGGCTCTCTTATAAGTGCACGTAAATTATTTGAAACGGGTTATTATAATCATCAGTTCTTGGTTGAGTCGGGTTGTTTACATGAGCAATGCTCACAGCAGCTCAGTCACTTTTTTAAAATGCGCCGCGAACAAAAGCGACTATCCCGTCTACAAGAAAAGGGATGAATCCATTCGTAAAATAATAATTTCATGTAAAATGAAATGACAATAATTATTGTCAAATAAGGCGTTGGAACCACCATGAATAATATTCAGATTAAAAAAGAATTTAATGCACCCGTAGAGCAGGTATTTGATTTACTTTCTAAACACTCAACGTATAACGTTGCTTTTGCACCAGTTCAAGTTGTGCGAGTGAAAGATTCAGCAGATCCAGAACGTCCGGATGGGCTTGGTTCTGTACGTCGTATGGGGTTTGGTCCAATTAAACTGTTGCAAGAGCAAATTACATTAATGAATGTGAATGAGCGTATTGAATACAAGATTATTAAAAATCCACTCATCAAACATCATTTGGGTATTATTGAGTTTGAGCCGATTGACTCGAATAAAACGTTAGTGACCTATACGATTGAATTACAAGCACGTGCACCTTTTGTAAGTAAATTAATCCTTGCACAGCTTAAATCTGCGATTAAACTAGGTTTTTCAAAACTCGCTAAATCTGTATAACAAACTTTGGGTAAGCAATGACAGTTCAAATAATCACAATTGATGGTCCAAGTGGTTCGGGTAAGGGCACACTAGCTGCGAAAATAGCAGCTCATTATCAATTTCATTTACTTGATTCGGGAGCGTTATATCGCTTGTTGGGCCTGTCATTGCATCAACAGGATTTGTTGGATGCTTTGTCAAGTGAATTGAGTCAATGTGTCGAAATTGCTAAACATTTAGACATACAATTTTTAAGTTCTGCACAAGGCACACAAGTCTTGCTCAATGGTGAGGATGTTAGTCAAACCATTCGAACTGAGCGAGTTGGTGAGTTTGCATCAAAAGTTGCAACAATTCCTGAGCTTAGAGCTGCGCTGGTTGATCGCCAGCATGCTTTTGCACAAGCACCGGGCTTGGTTGCAGATGGTCGAGATATGGCCACATCCATCTTTCCAGAGGCTCAAGCCAAGATTTATTTAACCGCTTCAGCCCAATCTCGTGCTGAACGCAGAGTAAAGCAGTTGCAGGGTATGGGGCTGGATGCTAAAATAAACGATATTTTAGCTAATATTGAGGCGCGTGATAAACGTGACATGGAGCGCGAAGTTGCTCCACTCAGACCAGCAACTGATGCCTACATCATTGATAGTTCTGAATTGAACATTGATGAGGTGTTTCAGCTTATGATGGCTTATATTGATAAGCAATTAGCAAACTAACGAATTTTTATATTCAGCAGAAGCATAGCTTGATCAGTTCAAAATGGACTATGTAGACGCTTAACTAAACCGGCCTTGTCTGATCCAAGACCGCTGACTTTATCAGGTATATCATGACCGAATCTTTTGCAGCCCTCTTTGAAGAAAGCGAATTAAACCTCAACGTTGAAAAGGGTGCTGTCATCCAAGGCGTTGTAGTAAACATCGATTCTGATTGGGTAACAGTTGACACTGGCCTTAAATCAGAAGGTATTGTTGACCGCGCTGAATTCTTAAATGAACAACGCGAACTTGAAGTTCAAGTTGGCGACACTGTTGATGTTGTTGTTGAAGCGCTTGACAACGGCATGGGTCAAACAGTTTTATCACGTGAAAAAGCGAAACGTGCTGAAACTTGGACTAAACTTGAAAAAATCTTTGAAGACGGCGAAATCGTTACTGGTGTTATCTCTGGTAAAGTTAAAGGCGGTTTCACTGTTGACATCGGTCCAGTTCGTGCGTTCCTTCCAGGTTCTTTAGTTGATACTCGTCCTATTCGTGATACTACTCACTTAGAAGGTAAAGAGTTAGAATTTAAAGTAATCAAACTTGATGCTAAACGTAACAACGTTGTTGTATCTCGTCGTGCTGTTATGGAAGCTGAATCTTCAGCTGACCGTGAAGCTCTTCTTGCTCAGCTTGAAGAAGGTCAAACAGTTACTGGTACTATCAAAAATCTTACTGACTACGGCGCATTCGTTGACCTTGGCGGTATTGATGGTCTTCTTCACATCACTGACATGGCTTGGAAGCGTATCAAGCACCCATCAGAAGTTGTTGAAGTTGGTCAAGAAGTTACTGTTAAAGTACTTAAGTTTGACAAAGAACGTAACCGCGTATCTTTAGGTCTTAAGCAATTAGGCGAAGATCCATGGTTAGCGATCATGAACCGTTACCCTAAAGGTTCAATCGTTAAAGCTCGCGTAACTAACTTAACTGACTACGGCTGTTTCGCAGAAATCGCTGAAGGCGTTGAAGGTTTAGTACACGTTTCTGAAATGGACCACACGAACAAAAACATCCACCCATCTAAAGTTGTTCAGATTGGTGATGAAGTTGATGTTATGGTTCTTGAAGTTGACGAAGAGCGTCGTCGTATTTCTCTTGGTATCAAACAAACTCGTGCTAACCCATGGGAAGAGTTTGCTAAGAATCACGACAAAGGTGAAAAAGTTTCAGGTACGATCAAGTCAATCACTGACTTCGGTATCTTCATCGGTTTACCAGGCGGTATCGATGGTCTAGTTCACTTGTCTGACATTTCTTGGAACGAACAAGGCGAAGAAGCTATCCGTCGTTACAAGAAGGGTGACACAGTTGAAGCGGTTATCTTGTCTGTAGACGCTGAAGGCAACCGTATCAGCCTTGGCATTAAGCAAATGAACAGCGATCCGTTCAACGATTTCTTAGCTGCTAACGAACGCGGTGCACTTGTAAAAGGTACTGTAACTGCTGTTGACGCTCGTGGCGCAACACTTAAGTTAGCTGACGAAGTTGAAGCGACTCTTAAAGCATCTGAAATCAACCGCGACCGCGTTGAAGATGCAACTAAGTTCCTTGAAGTTGGTCAAGAAGTTGAAGCGAAAATCATCAACGTAGATCGTAAATCTCGCTCTATCAACTTGTCTATCAAAGCGAAAGACGAAGCTGAAGAGAAAGAAGCAGTTGCTAACTTGAAGACAGCAACTACTGGTCAAGACAATGGTCCTAAGACTATTGGTGATTTGATCAAAGCTCAAATGGGCAACTAAGTAGATGTTTGAATTGTATTGTTAATGTAAGTTAACTAATACTTTTTACACAAATACAATAAACGGTAGCGTAGTATTCACTTATTACGCTACCGTTTTGTATTTAAACAGGTTATTATCAATCTATCTACAAGGTAGCTTGATAATTAAAGAGGTCGCAGATGACTACTGAAGCACTTAATAAGTCTGACTTAATAGAGCGTATTTCTCTTAAAAACCCGCACTTAGCAGAGCCATTAGTGGAAGAAGCTGTTAAGATTATGATTGATCAAATGATTGCATCTTTGTCTTCAGATAATCGTATTGAAATTCGTGGTTTTGGTAGTTTTGCACTCCATCACCGTGAACCTCGTGTTGGGCGTAATCCTAAAACGGGTAAGTCTGTAGAAGTGGCTGCTAAAGCTGTTCCACATTTCAAACCAGGTAAAGCATTACGTGATGCAGTAAACGAGACTGCAGGCGAATAAAATTTATTGGGGTGCTTATGCGTTACGTATTATTCGCATTATTAATTGTACTGTTTGGCTACTGCCTAGCTTTGGTACTACAAAACGGAACTGAGCTAACCGTTGATCTGTTGTTTATACAGGTTCCAGCAATGCGTTTAGGTCTATTGTTATTATTAACAATGGCTTTAGGAATTGTGTTGGGTTTGTTAATTGGTGTTCAGGTATTTCGTGTATTCCAGAAAGGTTGGGAAATTAAGCGACTACGTAAAGACATTGATCACCTTCGTAAAGAGCAGATTCAATCCGCTCAGTTGGCTGCTGCAGAAGCTGCAGCACATACAAGACATGAAAAAACGGTGTTAGATATCAATCCTAATGATCGTCCATCTACACCGCTTTAAGCCACAATATGCAGTAAGATTTCTATCTTAGAAGTATTGAAGCCGGTTTGATTTAAACGCCTTTGGTTATATAGCCAAAGGCGTTTTTTATTGTGATTTAAAATATTGATAACTATATAAAAAGTATATGAATAAAGAACTTAGTTTGAATTTTAAATAGTTTTTAGAAAAATAGTCTTGGTCGTTTTAGGCTTAATCCGTATAATGCCATAATTTTGTGAGTTTGAAGGGTCTCCCCATGAGTATTATTGTTGCCTTAGACGCAAAAAGTCATTATGACGCAATGACGATTGCTGGGCAATTAGACCCTCAATTATGCCGTGTAAAAGTCGGTAAAGAATTATTTACACATGAAGGCTCATCTATTGTTAAAGCTTTACATGGTGAAGGCTTTGAAGTCTTTCTAGATCTAAAATTTCACGATATTCCAAATACGACTGCGCAAGCGGTATGTGCTGCTGCAGATATGGGTGTTTGGATGGTAAACGTCCATGCTTCAGGTGGCCGTAAAATGATGGAAACCTGCGTTGAGCGCTTAAAGGCTGGCAACTATAACACTCAACTAATTGCAGTAACGGTGTTAACCTCGATGGGACGTGAAGATTTAGCCGATATTGGTCTGGATATTGAACCATTTGAACAAGTCAAACGTTTAGCAAAATTGACTAAAGATAGTGGTTTAGATGGTGTGGTATGTTCAGCCCAAGAAGCAAAAATGCTGCGTGAGACTTTGGGTTCAGAGTTTGCATTGGTGACACCAGGCATCCGCCCTGAGGGCTCAAGTGCGGATGACCAAAAGCGTATCGTAACGCCAAAACAAGCAATGTTAGACGGTGCAACACATCTAGTGATTGGTCGACCAATTACGCAGTCTGCAAACCCGTGTCAGATGCTCAAAGACATTCTAGCAACGCTTTAAGCGACTAGAAATCTAAAAAGCCTTTCATTCGAAAGGCTTTTTTATGGATTAAATTTTAAAAAGAATTGTTGGTGAGCGAAGTGGTGGCAATAGCAAAATAAAAAGACAGCATTGAATAGAGCGCTATGCTTTACAGAGCCGCCAATACACTGACAACAATCGGCGCCAAAACTGACAGGATGAAACCGCTCACCATGGCATGTGGAATAAAGTCATTCCCACAGGCTTGTTTGACCATCGGTAGTGTGACATCCATTGCTGTAGCTCCTGCAGATGAAATCGCAGAGCGAGGGTAACGCCAGCCAATGATGTACATAAACACAATCGCAAAGATTTCTCTGAACAAATCATTCATCAGTGCAATACTGCCTAAATGTGCATTCTTTAACTCTGTGACCACAATGCCAGTCATGGAGTAGAAACCATAACCTTGAGATAACATAATCAAGTCTTTTAGTTGAATGCTCGGCACAAAATAGGCCGTTACAAACGCCCCGATAATTGAACCCAGAATACAACCAAGTGGAACGAGCAGGATTTGCCAGTTCAACCATGAGCGATCTAGTGGGGAATAGGCCAAATCAAGCCCGATCAGGAACATGAAAACCAGCAATAAGTTCCATGTGCTGATATGAACCATATAGCCGAAACTTGAGGATAGCTCTGCCAAACCATAACCCAATGCCAGTGCGATAAATGCATAACTGATATTGATTAATGATTTGCTCACAAGGCTCATGGACACTTTGCCATGACTCGGTTGGTAGCCCAAAAGTTTAAATAATATGTAACAACAGACGAAAGCACCGATACTGGTCATAACTGCTAAAAGCGCTGCATGATTGAGTATCTGCCAAGGTTCGGCAATGCTATGCAAAGTCGTTGAAAACTCAATCGCAATTGCGATTAAGAGAATATACGTAAAATAGGGCAGGATTTGAAAGGCAAGTCGCTCAAGCCATTTGGGTAAACGACGCGCCAAAACAAATCCAAGTGCTAAACAGATAAGGAGCTGAAAAATCAACCAAAACGATTGCATGTCAAATAAAGTGTGAATAAATACTAACTTATTATGACCGTGATCTTAATTTATTGCTTGACTATCTTGCTTAGAATTTAAAAAACGATAGTCTGCAGGATTGGCTTTTCGTGTTTTTAGCCAATACTTCCATGTATAGCTGGGCCATAAAGAGAAATTTTTCCCGTCCGCTTGTTGATACCAGCTGACGCAGCCAAATTGCCAAATGGTATCTGTAAATTGACTTTGTAAATGCTGATTAAATTGGTCTTGAATATCTGCTTTCACAACGATTGCTTGAGATTGGGTTTTTTCTGCGATCTCGATGAGCTGTAGAATGTAATTCACTTGTGACTCAATCATAAAAATAACTGAGTTATGACCTAAGACTGTATTGGGCCCTAAAAGCTGAAATAAGTTTGGGAAACCTTTGGTGCTAATTCCATAGTAACTTTCGGCCCCATCTTGCCATACGTCTGTAAGCTCAACATGATTCAGCCCTGTACAGCTAAAGGATTTAAGATAAATACGTGGGTCAGTCACAAAACCTGTGCCATAGATGAGGCAGTCAATTGCACGCTTCTTCCCATCTTTGGTGATGATACTGTCCTCAGTTAATTCCAAAATATCATTGGTAACCAACTCCACATTTTTACGGTTGAAGCTTGGATAATATTTGTTGGAGACCAAGATGCGTTTACAACCCATAATATAGTTGGGAATCAGCTTATCTGCGGTTACAGGGTCTTTGACTTGATGGCGAATATAGGCTTCTGCTAGTTTTTGTGCATATTTCATGACCTGTGGTTTCATAATGGGAATTACACGAGATTCATTTGTCCAATACAGACGAGCTCGATGAATTTTTCGAAACCAATCAAATCGATTAAACAGTGTTTTTTCAATGGGTAAATAACGACGTTCATCCCGAGGAATAACCCATGCAGCTGTTCTTTGTATTACGTAGAGTTGCTTCACTTTTTCTGCAATTTCAGGAATATATTGAATCGCGCTCCCCCCAGTGCCAATAGAGGCAACATTTTTATTGCTGAGGTTATAGTCATGATCCCACTGTGATGAATGGAAAACTTTGCCTTTAAATTTCTCGATACCCGCAATACGCGGAATTTGTGGTACATGCAGCGGACCAGATGCGAAAATGACAAATTGAGCGGTTAGAGTTTTATTTTGATTGAGAGTAAGTTGCCATAAACACTGATTTTCTAAGTAATGTGCAGCACAGACTTCGGTGTTAAAGCGGATATAAGGCTGCAATTGATGTTCAGCGGTAAGTGTTTGGATGTATTGATAAATTTGAGGTGCTTCAGCATAACGTTTAGACCAGTCGGTCTTGGGTGAAAAAGACAAGGAATAGAGATGTGACTGTACATCACAAGCAGCGCCCGGATATTGGTTTTCACGCCATGTGCCACCTATTCCACTGGCTTTTTCCAAAATTACAAAATCACGAATACTATTTTGCAAAAGGCGAATAGCCATCGCTAAACCGCCAAAGCCTGCACCAATAATGGCGATTTTTACCTGAGGGGCTGTTGAATTTGCTGCCTGCATTTGTTTTTCCTTTTTGTTTTACTTTATTGTAGAGCAACTATCTAGAAGGTCTATGATAGCCTTGACAAGAAAATTGATAGATTCGGCAATTGTTGTACGCTAGGTGGCTGTAGTAAAACATAGGCCAATATTTTGCTTTTAATTGATTATGAAACGTTCTGTACTTGGCTTGATGTATTTGATTCAAGGAATGCGTAAAGCAGGAGTCGCAGTCGATCAAAAGTTACAAAGCATTGGCTTACGTGTGGAGTCGCTTGATCCGAATGCGATCATCCATCCTGCTCTAGAGTGGGATATTTTGAAAATTATTGCAGAGGATATTGAGCCTGAGCAAGGCTTGTTCATTGGTCAGCATTATGTCTTGGCGGGATATGGCCCTTTACTGATGTTATTGATGACTAGTCCAACGACACATACCGCGTTAGAACAGGGTATTCGCTATCAAAGTTTGACGCATTTGAGTGGCTTATTGGGTTTGAAAAAACAAAATGATCAAGTCGCACTATGTTATCTACCGCGGGACCTACAAACGTCTGTGGGACAGTTGCGTGCACATTCTGAAATAGCGGGAACCTATAAGTTTTTGCAAGATATTTATAAGATGATTGGGCTGGAGATGCCTGAGGTTCGAATTACTTTACCTGTTGCAGGACCTGAAGATGCGAAAAAACTGGCGCTCTATCAGCAGGTTTATGGTCAACAAGTGAGTTTTGGTACGCAGCAAGCTGAATTTTGGTTTGATGAATGGGTCTTAAATGTACCAATTCCTTCAGCAGATTTGATGACATTTAACGTTTATGCAGGCAAATGTCAGGCGGAATTACAACGTTTGGAAGAAACGGCAGAGCAACCGAGTCTGATTCAACGTGTACAAGATTATTTGGAGTTGCAACGAGGTTTACTGCCGACCATGGCTGAAACCGCGCAAGCGTTGAATTTGCCCGAGCGAACCTTAAGACATCAGTTGCAACAGTTAAATAGCAGTTATAAACAAATTCGTGAGCAATTAATGAAAGATCGTGCACTACATTTAATGGAATATCAGGAATATTCCATTGAAATGATTGCAGAGTTATTGGGTTACTCGGAGCCTGCAGCCTTTAATCATGCATTTAAACGGTGGTTTGGTTACAGTCCACGACAATATGGGAAATAGCCTAAGCATAATTATGCCAAAGTGTTATATATTAACTTTTCCACTCCGCTATAATTGATATAGCCTAAAAACAGTATTAAATGATATGTCAGATTTTAATTCACCTACCGCATTCAGTCCTTTATCTCCTGCAGAGCGCTATGCGCAAGCCTTAGCATCCGGACAGTTCATGTCTGATGAGGCACAAGCTCAGGCCGTTCATGAGTTGGATCGCGTTTGGCATGAATTAATTCAACGTTTTAAGGCATCTAAAAAAGCATTCCGCCGTTTCCGCCGTCAAACTTCTCCACGTGGTGTATATATGTGGGGTGGCGTAGGCCGTGGTAAAACATGGTTGATGGATCAGTTTTATGACTCAATTCCATTTCGTCGTAAAACACGGATGCACTTTCACCATTTTATGCAACATGTACATCGTGAGCTCAACAAGCTTTCAGGTCAGCGTAACCCTTTAGATGCAGTTGCGGATCAAATTTATAAAGAAGCAGTGGTCATTTGTTTCGATGAATTCTTCGTCTCGAATGTGACGGATGCCATGATTCTCAGTGATTTGTTCCAAAAGCTTTTTGCACGTGGTGTTACCTTGGTGGCAACCTCAAACATTGCGCCAGATGGTTTATATAAAAATGGCATTCACCGCGATCGTTTCATTCCAACCATTGAAATGGTGAAACAGCAGTGTGTGATTTTAAATGTAGATGCAGGCGTGGACTATCGTTTGCGTGTTTTAAAGCAAGCGCAACTCTTTAAATCTCCTTTAACACATGAGCACCAACGTTGGATTGCGCAGCGTTTTAGCGCACTGACCCAAACCCAAACCATTTCAGATGAGCCGATTATTATTAATAATCGTATTGTAGAAACGGTCGGGCATACTGAAGATGTTTTATGGTGTGAGTATTCAGAGCTGTGTTTAAAACCACGTAGTCCTGCTGACTTTATCGAAATTGCAAATATTTATAATACGGTGTTGGTGAGTAATGTTCCGCATTTGACCGATTATCTTTCTGAAGGGACACGTCGTTTTATTTATCTGGTCGATGAGTTTTATGACCGTGGGGTAAAACTGATTTTAACCTCAGAAGATACAATTATTGATTTGTACTCTGGTGATAAATTAGCCTTTGAAATTGAACGCACGCGTTCACGTTTATTGGAAATGCAATCAGATGATTACTTGAATGAAGCACATCGACAAATACAAGCTGAAGCAAGTAAACAACAAGAAGAAATTTAAAAATATAAGCACCCCAAAGGGTGCTTTTTTTATGTGCATTTTCATCGATTAATTTATCGACTTTTTTGAATAATCATGGCTTAATCAGGATTGAAAATAGGGAGAATATTGGTTTTAAGTGTAAAAAATATACAAAACTGCACTTAAGTCTAATTTCGGCATTTCAAAAACTTAATAAACTACTAAAGAGCATTTTATAAATTGATAATGCTTGTGCCTTGAGCAGTATTTTATTTGGTAGTTTGTATACTTTATTAAATAAAAAATGATCACTATTTCGCACGGTGATATTACTATTCAGCCAAGTTTAAATCGGTATACTAGAATCTCTTGTATAAAAAGTAGCAATATCAGGAAAGACAATGACTGCACGTATTCAAAAAGGCAAGTTAGCGATTGCTAAAGAACTTTACGATTTCATCGAAAATGAAGCACTTCCAGGTTCAGGTTTGGACAGTGAAACTTACTGGAAAAACTTTGAACAAGTCGTTGTCGATCTTAGCCCAAAGAACAAAGCACTATTGGCTAAGCGTGACGACATTCAAGCGAAGATCGATGAATGGCACCGCAACAACAAATTTGAACTTGGAGCTTACAAAGCTTTCCTTACTGAAATTGGCTACTTAGTACCAGAAGTAGAAGATTTCCAAATCAGCACAGAAAATGTAGATGAAGAAATCGCATTATTGGCTGGTGCGCAATTGGTGGTACCTGTGCGTAATGCACGTTACTGCTTAAATGCTGCAAACGCGCGTTGGGGCTCTTTATACGACGCACTTTACGGTTTTGACGTGATCCCAGAAGACGGTGGCGCGGAAAAAGGTAAAGGCTATAACCCTGTGCGTGGCGACAAAGTTATTGCATTTGCTAAAAACTTCTTAAATGAAATCTTCCCATTAGCAAATGGTTCGCATGCTGATGCGACAAAATATGCAGTTGAAGGCAAAAAGTTAGTTGTGACGTTAAAAGACGGTTCAACATCGACTTTGGCTAAAGAAGCACAATTTGTTGGTTTCAATGGCGAAGAATCTGCACCAACAGAAATTGTACTTTTAAACAACGGTTTACACGTTGTAATTGAAATTGATGCGAACAGCCCAATTGGTAAAACAGATGCCGCTGGCGTAAAAGATTTAGTTCTTGAAGCTGCTGTAACGACTATTCAGGATTTAGAAGATTCGATCGCTGCTGTAGATGCAGAAGAGAAAGTTGAAGGCTACCGTAACTGGTTAGGTTTGATGAAAGGTACACTTTCAGAGTCTATCGAGAAAAATGGTAAAACTGTTACGCGTACTTTGAATAAAGACCGTACGCACAAAAACTTGATCGGTGGTGAAACGAAACTTCATGGCCGTTCATTGATGCTACTTCGTAACGTGGGTCACCTCATGACCAATCCTGCGATTCTTGTAGATGGTGCTGAAATCTACGAAGGTATCATGGATGCATTAATCACTCCGCTATTGTCTTTCGCAGACATTAAAGGTGAAAACGAAAACAAGAACTCTCGTAAAGGTTCAATGTACATCGTAAAACCTAAAATGCATGGCCCTGAAGAAGTTGCTTTTGCTGTTGAGTTGTTTGAGCGTTCAGAACAAGCGCTTGGCTTGCCTGCAAAAACTTTAAAAATCGGTATCATGGATGAAGAACGTCGTACTTCTGTAAACTTGAAAAACTGTATTGCGCAAGCGAAAGACCGTACGATCTTCATTAATACAGGTTTTATGGACCGTACTGGAGATGAAATCCATACCTTTATGGAAGCAGGTCCATTCGTTCGTAAGGGCGAAGTGAAATCACAAATTTGGTTCCCAGCATATGAAAACCGTAACGTGATGATCGGTCTTCAAGCGGGCTTACGTGGTAAAGCACAAATTGGTAAAGGCATGTGGCCAAAACCAGATATGCTTTTAGACATGTACAAAACCAAGATTGAACATCCAGAAGCGGGCGCAAGCTGTGCATGGGTTCCTTCTCCATCTGGTGCTGTCATTCATGCGATTCACTATCACCAATGCAACGTGTCTGAGCGTCAAAAAGAATTATTGAATACAGAGCCTTTATCATTAGATGATTTGTTAACACCACCTTTAGCGACAGATACCAACTGGACTGAAGAAGAGAAAACCAAAGAGCTTGAAAATAACCTTCAAGGGATCTTGGGTTATGTTGTGCGTTGGGTTGACTTGGGTGTAGGTTGTTCGAAAGTTCCAGACATCAATAACGTGGGTTTAATGGAAGACCGTGCAACTTTACGTATTTCATCTCAACACGTTGCAAACTGGTTACGTCATGGCATCGTATCTGCGGCGCAAGTTGAAGAAGTGATGCAGCGTATGGCGAAAATCGTTGATGAACAAAACGCAAACGATCCGCTTTACACCCCTATGGCGCCAAACTTCGATGGTTATGCATACAAAGCAGCTTATGATTTAGTGTTTAAAGGCGGTGAGCAGCCATCAGGTTATACAGAGCCACTTCTGCATGCTGCACGTTTGAAGTTAAAAGGTTATACAGGTGACTAATCTGTAAAGCTAAAAAAGCCTCTTCGGAGGCTTTTTTATTGGCTGGAATAAGTCGTATTGTGTCTATAGGGGGGCGATAGGTTTGATTTACTCACGTGTGAGAGGAGTCTATAGATTAGTGCTTGCTCAGAGCTATAAATGGGTTTAAGCGTGGGGTTGAATCAGTATCTCAACTAGACGATGCGGATAAAAGCCTTATACAATTCATTATATAAAGCTCGTCATACTATTGTTAACCATCAAGTTAGATGAAAATCCATGTGCGCTAATTTTAAACCTCTAACCCTTGCTCAAGTACAACAGCTTGGTCTACCTGAAATTCCGTTTGATTATGTCGAAGAAGTCTATCCTGGTTATGAGCTGCCTTTATTGTTCAAATCAAATATAGGTCTTGAGTGGCGTAAGGTACATTTTGGTTTAATACCGAAATGGGCAGAAGATAAGAGTATTGCAAGCAAAACCTATAATGCTCGAAGTGAGACACTTCTGCAAAAGGCCAGTTTTATTGAGGCCACTTTCAAATATCAGTTTGGGGTGATCCCAGTTTTTGAATTTTATGAGTCCAAATATATAGAACAAAAGCCGCAGAGATGGGGTGTTAGACGACAGGATGGTCAAGTGATTTTTGTTGCTGCACTTTATGAAATCTGTCGTATAGCAGGCGAGGTAGTGCGTTCAGCCACCATGCTTACAATGGATGCTATAGACCACCCAATGATGCGGGAGTTTCATGAGCCGGGGAATGTGAAACGCTCAGTGATCGTGATTCCACATGAACGCTTAGAGGAGTGGCTCAGCTGGAAATCACCGAATATTCAATCCTTTGTAAAAGGCTTTCCTGTTGGAGAGTTTGAATGTTCACATGTGCCTAAAATAAAAGTCGAAAAAGAGAGTCCCCAACTCAACTTTTCCGACTTTTAAACGGTTTAGCGAGCTAAATTTTTAAACACGTGTTTTAAGCTTTCCATCATTTTTTCAATTTGCAAAGGTGTTAAGCCTTCAAATGATTGCTCAAGTACAACACTGGTGAGATCATTGATCTTATTGGTCATTTCAACACCTTTTTCGGTGAGAAGGACACGGGTGATACGTGCATCGTCTTCACAAGAATAAGTTTCAACCAATCCTTCATCCTTTAACCGATAGACAATTTTGGTGGTTGTCGACATTTTAGAGACCACCATGTCAGATAAATCAGAAACACTGGCATGTGGCTTTGAGTCTAGAGCCAGTAAAATACGACGACGTGAGTTATCTAAACCATACTTTTTTAAAGCGTGATCGACATTGAGTACATACTGTGCATGTACTTGCGTTACCCAGTAAAATGGAAAACTTTCTAAAGAAAAATCTTCAGAACCTGGTAGGAACTTACTGTACTTTTTGGTCATGTGACGGATTCCCCGTGAATCGTATTTTTATTTTATAGATCATTTGAACACATTTTATGTGAACACTCATACACTTATCAATACAAAATTACTGGATTTCTCATCATAAAGGAAATCTGTTAAAAGAAAGCCTTGGCCAGTAATCAAGAAAAGTTAAGCGTGGTTGTTTAGAAGAGACAGGGTATAGCCGTCTTTATCTTGATGGAAGCTCACAATACTTTGAGCAAATTGTACAACTTCATCTTCGACTTCAGCATTCTGGTGAGAATCCAAAGAAAGTTTAGCCATGGGAACACCGTCCTGTAGAACGATAGGCAAGTGCATTTCAAACTTTTGGTTATTATGCGAAACCACAACTTTAACTTGATGCTGATCAAATGAGGAGTCTAAATGCAGATATGCGCCTTCATAGCTAGTATTGGCAAGCATTTTTGACGTCTTATTGAAGGTCAATGCTTTTTCATTGTTCATAGCGATGAATCCTGTCTTCGATTACTTTGATCGGATTGTCAATCCGCGCATCCTTGGTTTGGGTGATTGACCACTTTTACAACAATGCTGGTCGTGTTTCATTTTAGTGAAAAAAATGGATTTGTGAACTAGTGTTTTTAACAAAAAGTGTCATTTGTGGAAATCATAAATGTAGTGAATTGATATTTTTTAACTATTATTAAAATAAATAATTAAATAAAAACAATTATTTGGTTTTTATTTGCGATGGATTTAATTAGAAAAACTAAAAAATGACCGTGGCGTCTAATCTTTATAGAATGCGACAATTGGCATTAAGTGACAAAATTTCAAACAGTGATTTCGATATTTTTATGTATTTTTTGCATAATAAGTGGTCGAATATTAAAATTTTGTTAAAAACCATAAAAAAATTATTACAAGCCAAACATCTCAGGCATAATTATTTCATCTTTAGTTGAACAGGTCACAAATATGGATCCGTCGCCGTGCAGGTCTATGCTTTTAAAACAGAAACATAATTCTGGGGTAATGAAATAATGGAATTTTTATTAGATCCGGGAATATGGGTAAGTTTACTTACGCTTATTATATTAGAAATTGTTTTAGGTATTGATAACCTAGTCTTTATTGCCATTTTGGCTGAAAAACTTCCTCCTGAGCAACGCGATAAAGCGCGTGTCATTGGTCTTTCGCTTGCACTTTTAATGCGCTTGGGCTTGTTGTTTATCATCACTTGGTTAGTCACGTTGACTCGACCGCTGATTACTGTCTTAGATTGGACATTCTCTGGGCGAGATTTGATTCTTTTATTTGGTGGCTTATTCCTAGTCTATAAAGCCGTTACCGAATTGCATGAAAAAATTGAAGGTAAGCCCGAAGTTAAGCTGACCACCAATGTGGTCTACGCGGGTTTCACCGCAGTTGTGGCACAGATTGTGATCCTTGACGCTGTGTTCTCATTGGATTCGGTGATTACCGCGATTGGTATGGTCGACAACATTAATGTGATGATGGTGGCTATGGTCGTTGCCATGGTGGTCATGCTGTTGGCGTCGAAACCATTAATGACTTTTGTAAACCGTCATCCGACTGTGGTCATCTTGTGTTTAAGCTTCTTACTGTTGATTGGTATTAGCCTGATTGCGGAAGGTTTCGGCTTCCACATTCCTAAAGGTTATATCTATTCGGGTATTGGTGTTGCCATTGCGATTGAAGCCTTTAACCAATTTGGTGAGCGCAATGCGGCAAAACATGAAGCGAAAATTCCACTGCGTCATCGTACTGCGGATTCTATTTTAAAACTCATGGGTGGCAAGCTCCAAGCTGAAGATCCTGATCAGCTTCAAGCGCAAGAAACTTTTGCGGATGAAGAGCGTTATATGATTGGTGGTGTACTGACATTGGCTGAACGTTCAGTCGCGTCGATCATGACACCGCGTAGTCAAATTTCGTGGGTCAATCTTGATGATTCACCTGAGAAAATTCGTGAACAGGTATTGTCTGTGCCACACAGTTTATTTCCTGTGTGCCGCGGTAGCTTGGATAAAGTGATCAGTATTGCGCGTGCCAAAGAATTGCTCGATGTCTTAGATGATGAAGAGCAATTGAAAGATTTGATCAAACGTCATCGTCCAATTTACATTTTTGAAAAAATGAAAGTCATTGATGCGATAAATACGCTAAGAACGTCTAAAGGTTCATTGGTTTTGGTGAGCGATGAGTTTGGTAATGTGCAGGGCCTTGTTTCACCGCTTGACGTATTTGAAGCGATTGCTGGTGAATTCCCCGATGCCGATGAGCAACTTGATTTGGTGAAGGTTGATGATCAGACGTGGAAGGCGACAGGCATGCTGGATTTATATCAGCTTGAACTGGAACTTGGGATGATCGATTTGGTTGAAGAAGATGCGGGCTATATTAGTGTTGCTGGTTTAATCCTAGATAAAACTCATGGTGATGTACACGTTGGAACTCAACTGGACTACCGTGGTGTTCACTTTGAAGTGCTTGAGTTGGATTCAAACCGAATTAAGACAGTGAATATTAGCTATCGTACTGCTTAATCATTGTAAAAATAGATTGTGAGAAAAAATGCCAGCTTCGTGCTGGCATTTTTTCTGCTTATAAAGTAAGCGCTATGCACTTAAATAAAAAGAAGTTATTCTATGCCCGCAATTGGGCTGTCGTATTTCGTACTAGAAATTACCTGTTTGGTGAAGACAGTTTTTTCTATCCCTGTGGTCATCAAAGCATTGCATTTAGACTATATCAGTAAAACAAGTGATCAAAATAAGAACGGAAACACTTCATGCAACTTATGGAAAAGGTCGTTGATTTTAAAAAGCTTTCAGTAGAGAAAAAAACAAGTTCTATTTGAAGAGCTTGAAAATTTTGATCGACAAATTTTCCCAAATGCAATCCCAGCAGAACTGCATCAATTGTTGTATAACCCTGATGTAGTGGCATTACCAATTATTCGTTTTTATCATCGCGGAAAAATTGTTGGGCAAAATATTATTGCCATCTTGAAGCTTAAGACAGCGCATCAACCTTTATATATTCTTAGCTCGCGTGCAGCTTTTTTAACTGATTACCGAAATCAAAACAGAACACTTTTATCTGCAATTCGAGTGACCTTGGGTTATCGTTTAAAATATCCCACGCGTCAGTTATGGTTTGTTTCGAGTTTGATGCAGCCAAAAGTATATCGGCTGTTTGCTTCACGTTCAAAACGCTTTTATCCGCGTGCAGAAGTGCCAATGCCTAAGGATTACTTACAGGTTCTTGATCTAATGCAAAACCGTCATGTGAATGTGCAACAGCGCAGTGAGGATGTGTTTGTGCATCCTTGTGTACTGCCGCAGACCACGCCTGAACAATTGATTCGGCTTCGAAATCGAGCCAGTCGTCATATCAACTTTTATATGCAACATACGCCTGATTATTTTATTGGTATGGGTTTAATGTGTATCTGTAAATTAGATGTGCTGACTCTGCTAGAAGCGGCGATGAACGTGCTTTTAGGGCGAGAAGTTACCTAAGCAGAAACTCTCGCCATACTTTATTTAGGCTGAGGTACGGATAAGCTGTATATCCGCATATTTATAAATGGTTTCAGCTTTCATTTGATGAATGTGATCCATAAACGCTACATTAAAACTTCCTGTGCTTTGGCTTCGGGCATATGCAAGCTGCCCAGCAATGGCAAAGTGGACATGCGCAGACAGCGCTGCAATGACAGGATTGGTGACTGCGCTATAGGCTGCAATTAATGCACCAAGGGCACAACCTGTAGCAGTAACTTTGGGTTGTAAATGTGAACCACCATTGACTTGGATTACAGCATCAAGTTGTTTGGAGAGAATATAGTCAGACTCACCAGAAATGGCAATGACTTCAGCCTGCGCTAAAAGTGTTTTTGCTTGATGGTAAACATCAGCACTGCTTGCAGTACTATCAACGCCTTTGGTTTCGATCTGGTTTCCCGCAAGTGTGCTGATTTCAGATGCATTTCCACGAATAACCGTGGGTTGAAAAGCTAACAGCTGATTCACCATTTCAGAGCGCCACTTTAAAAACGGCCCATATCCCACAGGGTCTAATACCCACGGAATGTTTTGCTGCTGCGCGGTTTGTGCCGAGATTTGCATGGCTTGCATTTGTTCAGAGGTTGGCGTACCTAGATTAATACTGAGCGCTGCACTAATGCGTGTGAAACTTTCAGCTTCAAAGGGATTATCAATCATGGCAGGTGAGGCGCCTGCAGCCAATAAAACATTGGCTGCATAGTTGGCAGCCACACTGTTGGTGATACATTGTACCAAAGGTTGTTGCGTTTGCAGGGCAGTCCAAGCTTCAGCAACATATGCCACCAAGACATCGGTTTGGTCTTGAATCGATTGTTTTGTGTTAAGCAAGGACAGGTCTAAAAGCTGGGTCATAGTGGATGCCCTTATTTGGTGAAATAGTGGTCTTGATGCTTACATTTGCGACAAAATAAAGTCACATATTGGTCGGCATCATAATCTACGGTGAGCTCATTTGAACCGCAGTACATACAGCGTTTTTGTGAGTAGAAACTTAAACGTGGTTCAATTTTTTGCCATGAACGAGAGACAGGCTGAAAGAAAATGGCTTCGTCATAGCCTAAAAATCGGAAAAATAAGACTTCGCTCATTTTGCTGAATGGTAGGTTATGTGGTCGAGGCAGAGTTGATGTTTCCCATTTTTCAGCCACACTGCGTTCACGGTATTGTTGTAGAGTTTTTTTCAGTAAGTTGGTGTTAATAAAGTTTTCATTTCTGGGTTGTAAGGCTTTACGTTCATATAAATACTCCAATGCAGTTTGGATTAAATAATAAATTTGTCCGACCGCGAGTACATCGAGTAAACGATAACAAAACACTTGGAAACTGTTATTTCCTGCAATTTGAATGCCCCAAGTACGACAGTAAAACTGCATAAATTGGATAATTTCCTGATAGAGCAATTGGTACAAGGCATTTTTGACTTCATCCGCGGTCTTAAAAGGCACACCAAGGCTAAGGTTTTCATAAAACCAATAGCGTAACTGCTGCGTAACACTAAATAGGCTGGGTTCAGAGTAGCCGTCCAAACGCACATTAATATAATACTGATGGGCTTCACTGGCAAAATCTTTGGCAACGAGGATTTGTTCTTTTACCAGTTGTTTGACGAGACTATTTTGAAATAGATAATTGGGGGTGACACTAAAATATTTGATCTGTTCCCAATCAATAAACTCTTGATGCTGTGTATGTTCTTGTGCGTAGCCATCTAACAGGGCCAATAAAAATAATTTATGCATAAAACTGAGTTGACCCAGTTCAAACTCATAAATGTCCTTGGTTTTGGTTTTATGCTGTTCTTGCTGACGAGTTTCTTTCAATATTTTTTTGCGCTGGGCTAAACAACTGTCGCAGTGGCAATTTAGATTGGAATTGCTAAAAACACGATGTTGGCAGTGGCTACATTCATGAAAGTTAATTTCTTTGTCGTATTGTTCAGCATCCACCCAAAACATGGCCGCCTGACAAAGTGGACAAGGCGTGCTCTCATCAAGTTGTTTGTGCAAAATTTGAAGCGACATAAGATGAATTTGAAACTCAGGATTTTCTCAAATTATACACGCTAAAATTTCAGAAAGGCGTTGTAAATTGCAGTGTAATTGAACAAGTAGAGGTGCTTTGTAAACGCTAGATGGGTGAAGCAACGCAGTGGCGAATATAGGGCAAAAAAAATACGGCATGCACCGTATTTTTTGGACTAGTAGAATTTAAACGGGGCAAGGTAGAGAGTCATCTTCCATACCTAGTTTTTTAGCTTCAATCATGGCTTGAACTTTTTTGCTCGGCAACTTTTTGCTCCCTAGTGTGTCGTAGTGATTTAAAATGCTACTGACATCGTGTGCTTGTAAAGGTATTCCTTCACAGCTCATGAACAGGGCAATGACTTTATGATCAATTTTTGCAGCATGCATTGCTTGCAGCATTTTTATATTTTCGACGCGGACGATATGGTCTTTTAAGTACATCTCACACCTCTTTTATTTTGCTTAAGTTTTATCATGCGCTATGCATATTTAGATACAAGCAAAAACTGTGCACAAAATGTAGCCGATTTGAAAATTAAGTTGGATATTTGAAAAGAGCTGGCTTTAGATCTTATCGATGTCTTTAAGTTTCTCAGCGTTTGAATGGCGGAGAGCTAATGGCACTGTGCAAGTCTAAAGGCTGGTGCAAATATTGCTAGACAAGCACGGCACGATGTGAGGAGTTGTCTGTTTCTTATTCACTTGGTGCAGTCATATGAGCGGGATAAGAACAATAGAATTGAAAAGCCTGTTCAACGTGCCCATATAAATATCATTCAACATACACAGACAGTATGGCAAACTTGTCGTATGATCAAAACATACACAATATAAAGCTGTAGACCAATAGCATTAGGACATGACATGAATATTGCGGCAAATCCAATTATTGAAGCAGATCAAACCGTCTATTTAAAAGACTATCAAAAACCATCTTTTTTAGTAGACAGCATTCACCTCGATATTCAAGTCTATGATGAGCATAGCCAAGTTGATGCTGTACTGGAGCTGACGCGCCAAACCGAGGGTGATTTGGTTTTACTCGGTCGTGATTTAGAGCTGAAAAGTTTAGTGCTGAATGGTCAGCAACTTAGCCAAGAGCAATATGCGCTTGATGCAGAGCAGTTGGTGATTCGTAATGCACCAAATCAGATCAAGCTTGAGACATCGGTGATCATTCATCCTGAGTCAAATACACAACTTGAAGGTTTATACCAAGCCGCATCAGATTTGTTTGTTACCCAAAATGAGCCTGAAGGATTCCGTAAAATTACCTTTTACCCAGACCGTCCTGATGTCCTTTCAGTTTTCACCACACGTGTAGAAGCCGATAAAAAATATCCAGTGCTCCTTGCCAATGGTAACTTGATTGAAGCGGGCGAGGCAGGCGAAGGTCGTCACTATACCATTTGGCAAGATCCAACCAAAAAACCAGCGTATTTGTTTGCTTGTGTGATTGGTGATTTGGCTGTTTTAAAAGACCGTTATGTGACCTCGGAAGGCCGTGATGTGGCTTTAGAAATTTATGCCGAAGAAAAAGATATTCCGAAATGTCATATTGCAATGGAAGCCTTAAAGCATTCAATGCGTTGGGATGAAGAACACTATGGTCGTCCCTATGATTTAGACAACTATATGATTGTGGCTACCAGTGCGTTTAACATGGGTGCGATGGAAAATAAAGGTCTAAACATCTTTAATACGTCATGTGTTTTGGCGGATGAAGAATATACGACAGATGCCGCGATTATGCGTGTACAGTCGGTAATTGCCCATGAGTATTTCCATAACTGGACAGGTAACCGCATTACTTGCCGTGATTGGTTCCAATTGTGTTTAAAAGAAGGCTTAACGGTTTTCCGTGATCAATCTTTCTCAGAAGATTTGCAGTCTGCTGCGGTTCAACGTATTGATGACGTTGCGGTACTCAAAGCGCATCAGTTCCCAGAAGATTCAGGCCCATTGTCTCATCCACCGCGTCCTGATCATTTTGTGGAAATCAATAACTTTTATACTGCAACGGTCTACGAAAAAGGTGCGGAAATTAACCGCATGATGGCTACCTTATTGGGCAAAGAAAAATTCCGTAAAGGAACTGATGAGTACTTTGAACGCCATGATGGTCAAGCTGTGACCGTTGAAGACTGGGTAGCCGCTTTAACCGCAGGTTCAGGCGTAGATTTATCCAATTTCTTAACATGGTATAACCAACCTGGTACACCAAAGTTAGAAGCGGAAGGTCATTATGATGCTGCTGCGCAAACCTATACTTTAAACTTTAAGCAAAGTTTAAAAGCACATCCTAAGTATCCGAACCTAAAAGCTGTTCCAATTCCTGTCGCTTTAGCACTGTTCGATGCTGCAACAGGTGAGCAATTGGTTTTAAACTCAGACAGTTTATTTGAAAATGCAGTCAAAGACGGTGTGTATCTTTTTGACCAAGACCAAGCCAGCATTGTGTTTAGCGGTTTAAGCACGAAACCTGTCGTGTCATTACTGCGTAATTTTTCTGCGCCCGTCAACTTAGAATTTAACTATACCGATGAAGAGTTGGCGTTCCTGATTCAATACGAAACCAATGGTTTTAACCAATGGCAAGCAACGCAAACACTGCTTGAGCGTATTTTACTCAATGGTCATGATGCGCATATTTATATTCAAGCCATTAAAAACACGCTACCAGATCTTTTTGAACAAGATCCACTCTTGGCATCACGTTTATTTGATGTGCCAAGTGAAGGTTATTTAGGTAGTCGTATCGACACTGACTACGAACCAGCGAAGATTCAAGAACAACGTAATGCTTTGATTGAAAAATTAGCACGTGAGTTAGGTGCGTTCTGTAAAGACACTTATTTGGCTTTAGACCCAGATTTGCAAAAAGAGTTTTCACAAGCCATGGGTGTCCGTGCGCTGAAAAACATCATGCTTAGTATGATGGCGCGTCAAGGCGATGAAAGTGCTTTTGAGCTGGCATATCAGCAATATGAAGCCACAGGCAATATGTCTGAACGTTTAGGTGCACTACGTGTCTTGGTTTGGAATGATGCACCGCAAGCAGAAGCGGCTTTACGTGATTTTTACCTACGTTTTAAAGATGAGGCTTTGTCACTAGATCAGTGGTTCACACTTCAAGCGGCACATCCTTGTGCTACGACGGAAACCATTCAATACCTCACTTCACATGCCGATTATGATTTGGGCGTGCCGAACCGCATTCGTTCAGTGAGTGGTGGTTTAAATGCAAACCCAGTGAACACATGGAGTTTTGGTGTGGATCATTTCATTGGGCTGGCAAAATATTTAGATGAGAAAAACCCAATTGTTGGCTCTCGTTTACTTCAGGTTTTGTCACGTTGGTACACATTGGCAGAGCCACAGCGTAGCGAAGTGAAAGCGAAGCTTGAGGCTTTAAAACCACAAGTGAAATCTAAAAATGTCAGTGAAACTTTAAGCAGTATGTTAAGTATTTAACTGATCTACGCATAAAAAAAGTCAGTCAGTAGACTGGCTTTTTTTATGTAAACTGAAGAATGACAGCATGAAGAGTGCACATTGGTATTTTTATAAATAATGAACATTCATGTGAATAGTGTGAAATAAATCGCATTTTATGGGTATAATGTTATGGCATAACAGATGATTAGCTCAATATTCTGTATTTTTTCGGCTTCTGTATACAGGCTATTGGGCAGACAAACATGTAGAGTGTAAAAACAGATATGTTAGTTAAAATTGAAGATGGGTTTTATTTAAATACCGTTCATATTATTGCTATTCGTATTGCGAAAAGTGCTGAACTGGGAACATTTCAAGTCAATGTTGAATATAGTCCGCATAACCATCAGGCTTCGGGTTTATTTCAAAAAACTTTTATGCAACAGTCGGCAGCAGAGCATTATTTGCAAAATTTGCATCAGCAGATTAGTAAAAGCAAATGAAGTGAACGAGTTCTGCCAAATAAAAAAGACTGCTTCGGCAGTCTTTTTTATTTAAAACAATACTTAAACTTTTACGATCAGCACAGGTATTGGAGACTGCGTTAGAACATTTTGCGCCACACTACCTAACATCATCTTTTTAAAACCTGTACGGCCATGTGAGCCCATCAGAATCAGATCTGCACCGACTTCATCGGCCACATGAATAATACCTTCAGAAGGAGAGATGCCGCGGATCACTTTGGTATCCACCTCAATTTCATCACGGTCAAATGAGAGCTTTACTTCGGCTAAACGGTCTTGAGCGACTTTTTCAGCATGTAGAAAATAGTCGGTGATAGCTGGTGCTACTTTATAGAAGTCGACTCCGACAAATGGATCGACTGCAATCACGCTCATGAGCGTTACGCGACTATTTAAATCTTTGGCCAACTCAAGTGCTTGTTCAACAGCAGCATAAGACATCGGTGATTCATCGACGGCAACCAAAATGTGTTTGTAGCTCATTATCTTCTCCTTAATGGTACGTCTTTATGCGGATCATTTTGCAGTACATGCGAAATCAGCTCACATAAAGACGCGTTATAGTTGATTAAGCTTTAACAATGAGAACTGGGAGCTCAGTAGATTTGAGAACATCTTGAGCAAAGCTGCCTAATAGGAATTTTTGAAAGCCTTTGCGACCATGTGAACCCATTACAATCAGGTCATTTTTCAGTGAAGTTGCTGTTTCGACCACAGCATCTTCAGAGACTTCACCTTTAATGATTTTAGACTGAGCTGTTACACCTTGTTCTTGTGCAATTTGAACCGCATCCTGAAGGGCTTTCTCAGCATTGTTATAGGCTTGTATGAAATAGTCTTTCATGATTGGAGAGGTATAGTAAAAATCGGCATCTTTGAGAGGGTCTTCAGCAACTAAGCTAATCAATGTAAGTTGACTGCCAAAAACTTTGGCAATTTCAGCCGCTTGCTTAACCGCAGAAAAAGAAATTTGTGAACCGTCAACAGGGACTAAAATATGTTGGTAAGCCATCAGAGGGACTCCTTTTTGTATAAGATTTAGTTCTTGATTTATTGATAACACACTGCCATTAAATGTTCAATTTTGATCGGGCTAAAAATTGAAAATTCATGAAATTAAAAGAAAATAATTCAAGAAAATGCTGATTTTCGTGTCCAAAATCTTGAGTGAAAAACTCAAGTTTCAGATTTAATACGATATTCTTTAAAAGATACTTCTGGTGTTTAAATGAAGCTGAAATGAGATCTGTTTAATCATGCGATGTGATAGAGACTGTATTAGAATCATTTGAAAAAAGGATGGGGCCGAACAGTATGATTTTTCAACCAATAATAAAAGTACTTAGTACTGTTTTCATGATTGTGCTTTTGAGCGCGTGTCAAAGTGTAGAAAAGAACACCAAACTAATTGCGGGTACATTTAACACAGCAACCAATATTCAAATGAAAATGCTAGATCGCTTTGCGCCTCCCGATGTCATCGTACACAATAATATTACATATCAAGCTAGTCCTGAGCTGAATGTTGACATCTATCAACCCCAAAATATTGAACAATTAAACGCAGTGCCCACGGTGGTTTGGATTCATGGCGGCGGATGGGTTTCGGGCTCAAAAGAGCATGCGCGAGGTTATTTTAAGCTTTTAGCTAATCAAGGCTTTAACGTGGTCTCGGTAGAGTATCAGTTTGCACCTGAGGCTATTTATCCCACTCAGTTACAGCAAGTCGATCATGCACTGAATTTCTTACAATTGAATGCTGCTCAGTATCATATTAACCCGAACCAACTGTATCTAGCAGGAGACTCTGCTGGAGCCAATATTGCCAGTCATTATGCTGCGCTTTTGACGAATCCCGCATTTGCTCAAGCATCCAATTTTAAGCCGAGCATTCAGCCGAAACAGCTTAAAGGGCTAATTTTGCATTGTGGTATTTATGACTTATATCGCTTTGTAAACACCGCTCCTGAGGAACTCAGGCTCATTGAATGGGGCGTTTATAACTTGGTTCAAGCGTATACAGGAGAGCGTAAAGAGGATGCAGCTTTTTTAAAGGCAATTTCAACCAGTGAGCATATTACGCCACAGTATCCACCTGTCTTTATTAGTGGAGGAAATAAAGACTTTTTAACCAATAGCCAGTCTTTACCTTTCGTCGAGGTGTTGAAGCAGCATCAGGTTGCAGTCACGGAGGCTTTTTATCCAGACTCTAAGGAGTTTTTGGTGCATGAATATCAGTTCATGATGAGCAAACAAGCGAGTCAGATCACCTTTGATCGAACCATTGATTTTATAAAGCAAACCTCAAGGCCGACTGAAACAAAATAAAAAAGTATGCAGAAAGCCTTGTTTAATTTTTGCTATTTTAATAACATACCGACCGATTGGTATGTTTTTTTGTTGAGTTTCTGATGAATCCTATATTAATGGCTTATGCTTTGCTGGCGATGGCAATTATTTCTGAAGTGATTGGTTCGACTTTTTTGGTAAAGTCGGAAGGTTTTACCAAGCTATTGCCTTCTCTGGCCGTAGTCGTTCTATTTTCGTTGGCATTTTATTTATTGTCTCAAGTGATTAAAGTGATTCCATTGGGTATCGCTTATGCGATTTGGGCGGGTGTTGGTATTGTTTTAACCGCTCTGATTGGTTACTTTGTTTTCCGACAAAGTCTAGATTTCGCAGCAATGATCGGTATTGCACTGATTGTTTCTGGTGTGGTCGTGATTAACTTATTTTCAAATTCAACAGGGCATTAAGTTCGATGCAACAAGCAAGTCCACGTAAAAAGGCACCAGAACAGGTTCGCCAAAGTATCCTACAACATGCGATCTGTTTGGCTGCTGAAAAAGGCGTGACTGGGGTCTCCATACAAGCAGTGGCTGATTTGGTTGGCGTGAGTAAGGGTGGTGTTTTCCATCATTTCCCAAACAAACAAAAGCTACTTGAAGCGATGGTTGTGGAACAACTTGAACAATTGGATCGTGTTGTTGATGAGTTGATTAGTCAAGACCGTGATCGTTATGGTTGCTTTACCCGAGCCTATATTGAAATTACTCTAGAAAAGCAGGTGCTAGGCTTGGAGCATTCTTGGTCAGCTATTTCGATGATTATGCTGACGGATCGTACCTTTAATGAGTATTGGATTGAGTGGCTAGAAAAACGTTTAGCGCGACATCAGGATACAGATAATAATTTGGAGCTTAAAATTTTACGCTATGCTGCAGATGGCATTTGGCTCACAGCATTTACCGAGGTGGAAAATCTGTCTGAGACGATGCAGCTTAAGCAAGAATTGATTCAACGAAGTTATCAGCATTAAGTTTTCAATTTAGCAATATTTAAAAATGAAAAAGCACCCATCGAGGGTGCTTTTTGTATGAGGGCTTAAACTTTTTTGGCTTTAAATTTAAATATAAGCATAACTGCAAAACCAAAGAGTAGTCCCCAAAAGGCAGAGCCAATACCAAAGAACTGTACCCCAGATGCGCTGAATAAGAAGGTCATGAGGGCTGCCTCACGGTCTGATACCGCTTCAAATGCAATCGCGATGTTATGACTAATCGTGCCAAACAAAGCAATACCAGCCAATGCTGTAATAAAGATTGCAGGGAAAGACAGTAAAAGGCTGGTCAGGGTGGCTGCGAATAGTCCCATTAAGATATAGAAGAAACCGCAGCTCATGCCCGCAATATAACGTTTTGATGGATCAGGGTGAACTTGTTCATCTAAACTGACAGCTGCACTAATTGCTGCGGTATTGACACTATAACAGCCAAAGGGTGCGAGTAAGGCTTGAGCGGTACCCGTCCATCCAATCAGTTGATTGACGTGGGGGTTATAGCCATAGCTTTTAATCATGGCAATACCGGGTAAGTACTGCGATGCCATATTGATCACAAACAAAGGTAGCGCTAAACCTAAAATAGCAGACATGCTGAACTCAGGTGCCATCCAAACAGGTTGCGCTAGGCTCCATGTGATTTGAGGCGTATGGAAGTCTAAGAATAACGGGCAGAGTAACAAGCCTGCAATCACTGTAATGACAATGCAGTAACGTGGAGTAAGTCGCTTAGAAACAATATAAGCCGCCAGCATGGATAAAATAAAACCCCAATGGTCTTGCATACTAGCGAACAATGAAATACCAAACTTCAATAACACACCAGCTAGCATGGCACTGGTTAGGCTTTGCGGGATATACGTCAGAACTTTTTCAAAGATACCGAAAAAGCCCAAAATGGCAGTAACTAAACCACAGACCAAAAATGCGCCAATCGCTTCATGCAAACTATAACCACTGCCTGTCGCAATAATTAAGGCCAGTGCTGCCGTAGACCATGAGGTCGATACAGGATATTTAAGTTTCCAAGATAAAAGCAGCCCACTTAAACCAATACCCAGACCTAAAGCCCAGAACCATGAGTTGATTTGTGCGGTATTTGCACCTAAGACTTGGGCGGATTGAATGACCAAGACTGAAGACACACTAATGCCAATGAGGAAGGTAATAAAACCTGCGAATACTGCTGGAACTGAGAAATCTTGAAATAATTTTTGCATGAAGATCAAAACATAATTTGAATGAGTGAAAATAGCGATTGTTCAAGGATCATACGCTGGTTCTTGAAAAAGAAAACAGCATACAATGGTTTTTTTATCGAAAATAACGAGATTATTCACGAGAATTACAGGGTGGAAAGTGCGAGCTTTAAACCAAAACCACAAAACAGTAAACCAACAGTTGCCACTGCGACAGCGGCAACTTTAAACTGACGGTTAAAGTAACTGGCCAATTTAATCCCTGAGAAAATCAAAATGCTAAGATAAGCCATGCTAATGATCTGCAAGATGACTGAAAGTAAAGTAAAGCTGAGTGCAGGATAAGCGTATTTAGGGTTAACAAACTGCACAAAGAAAGACAAATAGAACAAAATAGCTTTAGGGTTTAAAAGACTAATGGTCAGCGCTGATCTAAACGGGTGTAGCGTTTGCAAAGTATTCTGGTTTGCACTTGCTTCAAGATGCTGTGGGGATGAATGCCACGTTTTGACGCCAGCAAATAAGAGTTTTCCACCTAGGTAGGATAGGTACAAAGCACCTACAATTTTTAATAAAATGAACAGCCAAGGAAAAGTATGTAAAAGAGATGCTGCGCCTAGTACCGTGCATAGAATGAGAATCAGGTCACCTGTGAAAACGCCTAATGCTCCCCAATAGCCGATCTTCGGACCAAAACGTGAGGCAATGGACATCACATAAAGAGAATTTGGGCCTGGTAGAATCACAATTAAAATTGTACCGATGATATAGGTACCGATGTCGATAATCCCAAACACAACATATTCTCAATAAAAAAGCCGATATTGCATGATAGCAAAATCGGCTTTTAAAAGAAGAAAAATCAAGTTAAGCTGAAATTTCTTCATCTAGACCAAAAGACTGACGCAATAGTGTGTTCAGCTGTTGACGGGCTTTAATAAATCCATCAATACCGCCTTGTAACAACTGCGTTGCCATCAAGTCATGTTCAATTTGATTCCTAAACTCAGTTTCACTGAGTGTGTTAAGTGCAGTTGTCGCTGGCGCAATATCACTTGCTGACAGTTGGGCTTTAACTTCACGTGTGTCTTGTTCAAGAGCTGCCAATAAGTTAGGCGCAACAGTAAGAAGGTCACAACCTGCAAGTCCTAAGACTTGGTCAACACTGCGGAAGCTTGCGCCCATAATTTCTGTTTTGATCCCATGTGCTTTATAGAACTGGTAAATTTGCTTCACAGAAAGTACGCCAGGGTCTTTCTCAACTGGATAGCTGTCCACGCCTTCGGCTTTTTTGTACCAATCTAAAATACGTCCAACAAAAGGTGAAATTAAAGTGACATTTGCCTCCGCACAAGCATGGGCCTGATGCACACCAAACAAAAGCGTTAAGTTGGTATGGATACCTTCAGCTTCTAACACTTTCGCTGCTTGAATACCCGCCCATGTTGAAGCGATTTTAATTAATATACGATTTTGATCTACGCCGTAGTTTTTATATAGCGCCAACAGCTCTTTGGCTTTTTCAATGGTGGCATCGGTATCGTATGACAGTGCAGCATCCACTTCTGTAGATACACGACCCTCAATCAATTTGAGAATTTCCACCCCAAACTTGACGGTAAGAATGTCGATTGTGCGTTCAATGAGTAAGTCTTCTTTATAGCCCTCAGTTTTGGCTTGAGCAAAAGCATCCTCAATCAACTCTTTATTTTCAGGTTGAATAGCAGCCGCTGTAATCAGCGACGGATTAGTCGTTGCGTCAAGCGGGCGAAATTGGTTAATCGCCGCTAAATCGCTACTGTCAGCAACAATGGTGGTTAAGCTTTTTAATTGGTTTAATGCAGTTTGTGTCATTGATCGTTAGTTCTTAAAGTTATTACCCATAAAATATTTATAACACAAACTGCTTCTAACCCAAGTGGATTCGGATGTTTTAACAGCAGTTATCACGATTTTTTACGTTGATTTCGGATGTATTGGATTAAAAAACGTGCAGCTGCACCCAATTCACTTTCACGACTCCAGACCAAATCGACAAAATATTCAAACTTTGGGGTGAAATCCAGCAGATCTAATATTTTCAACTGGGTTTTGAGCTGAGGGTTTTCATTCAGCATTTCCAAGGGTAAAACACCCCAACCGAAATTTTGCATAATGAGTGCGCAGGCAGAGTGATGATTGTCAGTCCGCCAGTATTCTTTAGAAAAAAGTAGTTCAGGTTTAATGCTTTTATCTCGGCTGGCAACCACGATCTGGCGACTGTGTTGAATTTGTTCAAAGCTGACTTGTGAAAATTGCGCCAGCTCAAAGTCTTTGTTTGCGACAGGGACTAAAGTTTCCATTTTTAATTCAACAAACTGTTCGCTGCTTTCCAGCTGTTCACGTTCGAACATCAGTGCAAGTTGCGCTGTACCGTTGAGTAACATTCTTTGCGCATCTTCCTGAGGTGCAGAAAAAATGTTGATCTGTAGACTGGGAAATTCAGCTTCTAATATTGCGATGTAGTCGATCCATTGCATATGTAGCAGTTCGGATACAACGACGATATTGAGCGAGGACTCCAAACCGTGGCTTAGGGCATGAGCATGCTGTTTCCATTGATTCATTTCGGTCAGTAGTTGCTCGGTCTTTTCATACAAGGTTAGGGCTTGCGCTGTTGCTGTAGGCTCACGTCCTTCGCGTAAGAAAAGTTGTAGGTTTAAGTCTATTTCCAAGTTGGCAATTGACATACTCACGGCCGATGGCACTTTGCCCAATTTTCGTGCGGCAGCTGAAAATGAGCCTGACTCAATCACGGTTTTAAAAATGATCAGTTGCTCTTGATTGATATTCATAATTTTCTATCTTTCAGTTTTACTGAAAGAACCTGACTCGATTAATCAATATTATAAAAATAAAATAGCCAACATCCAATCATGAAAGAGTAATTAAAAATGTTGATTTCCAAAAGAAGGATTATTCATGCGCTCAGCTATGAAATCATCCTATTGGTGATCATTGCTGTAGCTTTAAGTTTCATATTCCATATGCCTTTAGAGGTCACAGGCGTACTCGGTATTGCCATGGCAGTCACTTCGGTCATATGGAATATGGTGTTTAACCATTTTTTTGAAAAGTTTGAAGCAAAAAGAAAACTCAAAAGAACCATCGGCGTACGTGTTCTTCACGCGATTGGTTTTGAAGGTGGTTTGATGCTTGCAACCATTCCAATGGTCGCATATGCAATGCAAATGAGTATTTGGCAAGCCATCGTACTCGACTTCAGTTTAACCATGTGTATTTTGGTTTATACCTTTATTTTCCAATGGTGTTATGACATGGTGGAGGCCAAATTGGGTATTCAACCTGAAGCGCAATATTCAAATTAAAAATTAAGCCACGCAATGTCGTGGCTTTTTTAATGTGATGCGATTCTTATTTGAATTTTCTGACGTTTAAAATATAAGGGATCATTAAGGCAAAAAATACGGTGATGGCAGCATGAAAACTATTTGCTATAGCGCTTATATATGGATGCGCAAAGCCTTTGAGATAGATCATGGTTGCGCCTTTCTTTGTACTGGAATTTGTGTATGGGATTTCATCACTGATCAAAAACCAACTTAAGCAGAAAAAGAGCAACATAAAAATAAAAAACACTAAGCCTAGTGGATTAAACATTGAGCGTTGTTGTGTATTCAGTTTTGCGTAGTGTTGCCTGATGTGCTGAACTTGTGGTCGGTTGAGTTGTACACGAAAATAATTGATCAAAATAAGGGCAAGACAGATGAAAGTACAAATAGCAAAAAAGTCATTGAGAAATTTATGCGGGCTGGACAAGTTGGATGCAATGCTGGTTGGAAACACGCCTTGAAAGTGGAAGTCGAAGCTGACAATCAAAAGCGCTATGACTAAGGGAATGAGGTAAAAATAATAATAGCGAATCGGGGTATTGAGATAAACAATAAAGGGCGGTGAATTTCGCATAGTTTGTATTTGGTTATTTTATGTTTTTATCTATAGAGTAAATTGATGGTTTTGACCAGTAAAAAAAAGCACCTCAAAAGAGATGCTTTTTTACAGCGAAGGCGAGATTATTTCTCAATAATTGCTGTCACACCTTGACCACCTGCAGCACAGATTGAAACCAGTACGCGACCTGAACCTTTTTGGTTAATCAACTTCGCAGCAGTGGCAATGATACGACCACCGGTTGCAGCAAATGGGTGACCTGCTGCAAGTGAAGAACCTTTGACGTTGAGTTTAGTGCGGTCAATTGAACCGAGTGGAGCATCTAAACCTAAACGGTCTTTACAGAATTTTGGATCTTCCCAAGCTTTCAAAGTAGAAAGAACTTGTGACGCAAATGCTTCATGAATTTCGTAGTAGTCGAAGTCTTGAAGTTTAAGGCCAGCACGCTCAAGCATACGTGGAACTGCATAAGCAGGTGCCATCAATAAGCCTTCTTTTTTCTCAACGAAATCAACAGCAGCCGTTTCTTGGAAGGTTAAGTAAGCAAGGACTTCGTGACCGTTTGCTTTCGCCCATTCTTCAGATGCTAAAAGCACACAAGATGCACCATCCGTAAGTGGTGTTGAGTTACCCGCAGTCATGGTACGTGCATCGCCTTTACCAAAAGCTGGTTTGAGCTTAGCAAGTTTTTCAACCGTAGAGTCAGCACGTAAGTTGTTGTCACGCTCTAAACCTAAGAATGGTGTGATCAGGTCATCGAAGAAGCCTTCTTCGTAAGCCGCAGCCATTTTTTGGTGTGAAGATGCAGCAAGTTCGTCTTGCGCTTCACGTGCAATACCCCATTCAAGCGCGGTAATGGCTTGGTGATCACCCATAGACAAACCTGTACGTGGCTCACCATTTTTCGGCGCATCCATCAAGTCTTTTAGGTTGATTTTGGTTAAAGCTTTTAAACGGTCTTTACCCGTTTTTGCAATGTTGAGTTCAAGTAATGCTTTACGTAAACCATCACCAAACGCAATTGGTGCATCAGAAGTCGTGTCTACACCACCAGCCACACCCACTTCAATTTGGCCCAGTGCGATTTTGTTGGCAACTAAGAACGCTGCTTGTAAGCCAGTACCACATGCTTGCTGAATATCGTAAGCAGGTGTTTCTGGCGCAAGTGCAGTGTTTAGTACACATTCACGGGTCATGTTAAAGTCACGGC
Source organism: Acinetobacter sp. SwsAc2 (assembly GCF_013391465.1). Lineage (NCBI taxonomy): Bacteria > Pseudomonadati > Pseudomonadota > Gammaproteobacteria > Moraxellales > Moraxellaceae > Acinetobacter > Acinetobacter sp. SwsAc2. The sequence goes on from NZ_JACBEZ010000003.1 coordinate 63,296, forward strand.
TGTGCTTAAGAACAGCACCAGCAACCACTTCACCAAGGCGTTGGCCTTGAATATTAAAACGTTCAACAAGACCGTTTAGCGCTGCTGTGAACATATCTGTATTCGAAGCGGTGAAATATGCGCCATTTGAGCGAGCGAAAGGAATACGGTTACCACCGATAATAGCCACGCGGCGAACAGTGTTTTGACTCATGGTTTGATCCTGTTGAACAGCAGTTTGAGTTTTTGGTTTTGAAGCATTTGTAGAAGAAGCAGGGCTTTTACTACGAGTTGACGCAGCACGAGTGCGAGTCGGCTTAGTCGTGTTATTTACTGATTGGGTTGTCGTGCCAGTACTTTTAGTTCTACGCGGTGTACTTTTTGATGTATTTGACACGGTTTCCGTAGCAGAATTTTCCACTGCTGGATTTTCTTGAGTTGTTTTGCTCATAAGGCTTTTCCAAGCATGTTAATCTATTCTTAGGGTGTACATTAGCATATTATAAAAAGGGCTGAATTGACTAGAATGACATTGCAACAGGCTTTCAGGTCAAGACATATCCTCTATAACTCAAGTATGATTCTACTGAAACCGATGGAACTATTGAAATATAAGACTCTAGACATCACTTTGAAGTTAAAAGGATATCTTTGAATCCATCAACAATTCATTTGTATGAGAGATAAAAACATGACTGATCAATACCAAACATTTGCAAAATCTCCTATTGGTAAATTTGTCATTAAAAATTTGGGTTTACCTGCACCAACTTTTTTAGACCGTTTTGAGTCAGCAACGCCTGTGATTAAAGGTGCTGTTTTACTGGGTGCAGCAGCAAACAGTTCACTATCTGGTGCAATTGCGCAAGTGTTGGCAAATGTCCACGCCAATAGCTATGCGGGTAACAATGCGCAACTACAACAAGCTGCGGCTCAAGTGGGCTTAAACTTAAGTGCATTTAATGCAGGCGACAAAGAGTCTAAATTCAAAGTTGTTATTTTTGATGCATCTGGCATTGAGTCATCAGAGCAACTTAATGAGTTATATAACTTCTTTAACCCGATTGCACGTCAAGTGGCTGCTTCTGGTCGTGTGATTGTGGTAGGCACGACCCCTGAAACTGCGGGTAGCGTTAAAAAAGCGATTGCACAACGCGCGCTTGAAGGCTTCGTGAAGTCAGTCGGTAAAGAATTTAAAAAGGGGATTGCAGCACATTTGATTTATGTGGATGCAGATGCGGAAGCAAATCTTGAGTCAACTTTACGTTTTGCAGCATCTCCACGTTCTGCTTATGTCTCCGGTCAAGTGATTCGTGTTTCTAAAGCTGATGTTGTAGATGTAGACTGGGCTAAACCACTGGCAGGTAAAACTGCTGTAGTGACAGGTGCGAGCCGTGGTATTGGTGAAGCGATTGCGCATGTCTTGGCACGTGATGGCGCGCATGTGATTTGTTTAGACGTACCACCGCAGCAAGCAGATCTTGACCGTGTTGCAGGTGAGATCGGTGGTTCAACACTGGCAATTGATATCACTGCAAATGATGCTGGTGAGAAAATTAAAGCTGCGGCAGCTGCTCAAGGTGGTTTAGACATCATCGTGCATAACGCAGGTATTACTCGTGACAAAACTTTGGCAAATATGAAGCCTGAGCTTTGGGACTTGGTGATTAACATTAACTTGTCTGCAATTGAACGTGTAAATGATTATTTACTTGCCAAAGAGGGTTTAAATACCAATGGTCGTATTGTATGTGTATCATCGATTTCAGGTATTGCGGGTAACCTAGGTCAAACCAACTATGCTGTGTCGAAAGCAGGTGTCATTGGTGTGGTTAAATTTACTGCTCCAACTTTGACGAATGGCATTACGATCAATGCGGTTGCACCAGGTTTCATTGAAACGCAAATGACTGCTGCGATTCCATTTGCAATCCGTGAAGCGGGTCGTCGTATGAACTCGATGAGCCAAGGTGGTTTACCTGTAGATGTTGCTGAAACCATTGCTTTATTTGCAGCGACAGCATCGACTGGTTTAAACGGCAACGTGGTACGTGTTTGTGGTCAAAGTTTGTTGGGTGCTTAATTTAAAAGCTTGAATTTATCTCTCCTTTAGGGAGGGATAAATTCTTTATATTATAAAAGGGAGGGAGTTTTCCCTCATCCCAACCTTCTCCCTGAGGGAGAAGGAGCTTTCAAAAATATTGAAATAAAAACTTCTCAAAGGTTCAGTATGAAGACTCGCCATTTTAGTCAACTTCCAAAACCATATATGGCTTATCCGAAAGTCATTCAAGGTTTGATCTTTAAAAAGCCAAAAGGTGAAAAAGTCTTACCGCAGGTTGAGTATGTGGTGGATTCTTTTAACGTCGATCAAAAGCATTTGAAAGCCTATAACCAAGTATGTGGCTTTAAAAATAATGGTTATATTCCTGCGATTTATTTGGCCGTATTATCGCAAAGCCTACAAATGCACATGATGGGGCAAGAGCCGTTTCCATTTCCTGTGCTAGGTTTGGTACATATTCGCAATCAAGTCAAACAAATGCGTAAAGTTGGCGTCAATGAAACCCTCACTTTATCATGTAAATATGGCGCGCTTGAGCCACATGATAAAGGTGTTCAGTTCGATTTTATTACCACGGTGAAAGTTGGCAATGAAGTGGTGGTTGAAGCATTAACCACGTATTTAGCACGTCAAAAGACCGATGGTAAAACAGCACCAAAATTAGTTGAAGCAACGACTCCAGATTATCAGCCGAATGCAGTCTGGGAAGTCTCTGAAAACACAGGTCGTCGTTATGCAATGACCTCGGGCGACTTCAACCTCATCCACATTCATGCGGTGACAGCAAAAGCCTTTGGTTTCAAACAAGCCATTGCGCACGGCATGTGGAGTAAGGCGCGAGCGTTGGCTTCGATCACATTGCCTGATGCTTATGAAGCGGATGTTTGGTTTAAACTGCCGATGTATTTGCCTTCAACGGTCGATTTTATGACCACGACAGAAGGTGTAAATACCGCTTTCTTAATTCGAAATAGTAAGAATCAAAAACCGCATGTGACGGGACAGGTCAAAGCACTATAATTTTAAAAAGCCCAGTTTAGATTACACTGGGCTTTTTTATGTCAGCTTAAAAATACAAGGATGTGTAAATGAAAATTTTAAAACAATATTTACAAGCGAATCCGAACCATTACCAAGGCTATGTTGACCCACGTTTTCAAAGTGTTGCCCATCTCTTTAGCCGCTTACAGGATGCTCGTTTAGCATATGGCGGTGCAGCTTGTGTTTTATATTTTCAAGGTGAAAAAGTTGTTGATATCTATACTGGTTTAGCAGCGGTAGATTCTCCTTGGCAGGCCAATACCATGTCGGTGTGTTATTCGACGGGCAAAGGCGTGCTTGCAACCTTGGCGCATATTTTAGTCAGTCAAGGTGTGCTGAGCTACGACCAACCGATTGCGGATTATTGGCCTGAATTTGCCCAAAATGGTAAAGGAAAGATGACGCTAAGACATGTGCTAAGTCATCAAAGCGGATTATTTGATATCCGTAATAACATTGCTGATGCGACAGAAATGTTGGACTGGACGCATATGTTAGACGTATTTGAAAAAGCGCAACCACGTTTTGCAATTGGTCAAGATGCTGCCTATCAACCTTTGTCATTTGGTTGGATTGTCGGTGGTACTTTGGAAAAAGCAACGGGCAAACCTTTAACTGAACTCTTCCAAACCTATTTAGTTGAGCCACTTGAGCTAGATGGGGCTTACTTTGGTGCACCCAGTGCTGAATTAAAACGTATCGCACGACCCATTGTCCGTCCTGTACCTATCCAACCAAATCAAAAAAGTCCAACGAAGGTACGTAAAGTTTCATTGTTTGATAAAGCGATGCAGTGGTCAGGGCAAGATCCACAAGATTTTCAGGATGGCATGATTCCCAAAGGCATGAAAAAGGTCAGCTTTTACCATGATGATGCGATTCAGGCGATCATTCCCGCAGCAAATGGTGTATTTACAGCCAATAGTTTAGCCAAAGTGTATGCGATGATATCTCAAAAAGGGATTTGGAAAGGTCAGCAGTTGATTCGTCCAGATGTGTTTTCTGAGTTGAGTCGAGTGCAATATACCGATCGAGATCGCGTGATGCCGATACCTATGCATTGGCGCTTGGGGTATCACCGTATATTAACCTTAGGAAAAACCGCAGAGCAAGGTTTTGGTCATATGGGCTTTAATGGTTCAGGGGCTTGGGGCGATAGTGAGCGAGGCTTAAGTTTTGCTTATACACATAACTTTGCTACAGGTTCTTTAACTGGGGATTATCGACTTTGGGCTTTGAGCCAAGAAAGTTTACGCTGCGTAGATGCGGTCTTAAAAGGTAAAAAAGGTTGGTTTTGACAGGTCTGAGATTTAGTCATCGTCTAAAATATGTTATGTTCGTCGCGGTTTAGGTTTTGAATATTTGTGACATGAAGGCTCCCATTCTTATCCCGCTGGTTGCTACAGGATTATTGTTAGGTTGTTCCGAGGCGAATCAAACGCAACATGATCAGTCTAAACTTCAAGTGGCAGAACAAAAGCAGATTATTCCTGCGTGGGTTGGGAGTTATCAGGGGACAATGCCGTGTATGGGATGTTTGTCCCGTTGTGAAGACTGTCCGGGTATGGCAGTTGCACTAGAGCTGCATGAAAACATGACTTATACCCTAAAACGAGAAAGTTTGAGTGGCCATAACGAAATCGAAACTTTGACTGGAGCACTTCGTTTTAATGCTCAAGATCAGCACAAGGTAGAGTTAGTGAATATGACAACGCGAAACTTGCTTTATATCGATTTAGAAGATCGTGTTTTAGAAATACGTGAAGATGTGACTGGAAAAAAATATCAAATGCAGAGTGATTTTATTTTAGTGAAACCAGCTTAATTTCCTAAATAGCTGTATTTTAGAAATTCATTTTAATATTTACACCTTTTTACTTTTCCAAAGCTCTCACTTTATTTCAAATCCATAATCTAAATACATAAATAGCTTGAGATAGAGAGTGGGATAAAAATGGAGCTAATGGTTTTTGGATTATTGATCTAAATCAGGTTTATAGCTTAGAAATGCGAGAACGGAGTGAAGTAATTCATTCACTCTTTGGCAAAAAAACAGTATGCTTAGGCCTATAAAAAGGAGCATACATGTATCAGGTACTTGCACGGAAATATCGTCCTCGCAATTTTAATGAGCTAGTGGGGCAAAACCACGTTTCTCGAGCACTAACCAGTGCTTTGGAGCGCGGACGTTTGCACCATGCTTATTTATTTACAGGAACGCGTGGGGTCGGAAAAACCACCATTGCCCGTATTTTGGCGAAGTGCTTGAACTGTGAAACGGGTGTGACTTCGACGCCGTGCGAAGTTTGCCCAACCTGTACCGCCGTGAATGAAGGCCGTTTTATTGATTTAATTGAAATCGATGCGGCATCACGGACTAAAGTTGAAGATACGCGAGAACTTTTAGACAATGTTCCTTATGCGCCGACACAAGGTCGTTTTAAGGTCTATTTAATCGATGAAGTACATATGCTGTCTACGCATTCTTTTAATGCTTTACTCAAAACATTGGAAGAACCACCTGAACATGTGAAATTCCTTTTTGCAACGACAGATCCGCAAAAGCTCCCAATTACCGTGATTTCGCGTTGTTTGCAATTTACATTACGCCCGTTGGCTGTCGATGAAATTACCGAGCATCTGGGGAATATTTTAAATAAAGAAAGCATCCAAGCCGAACAAGATGCGATTTGGCAAATTGCAGAGTCTGCCCAAGGCTCATTACGTGATGCACTTTCTTTGACAGACCAAGCGATTGCTTACGGTCAGGGTGCTATCCAGCACCAAGATGTCAAAGAAATGTTGGGTTTAATCGATCGTACTATTATTTATGATTTGATCCTTGCAATACATCAAAATCAAAAACAATGGGTGAGTGAGTTGCTGATGCAATTCCGCCAGCAAGCACTGGATGTATCTTTAGTTTTGGATCAGCTGATTTCGACTTTACATGAATTGGCATTACTACAATATTTGCCAGAACTTAGTCTTAAATATAGTGCTGAAATTAATAAAAAAATCATGCAATTGTCTCAGCAAATTGCTGCGCAAGACTTGCAACTTTATTACCAAATTGCATGTAAAGGACGTGCTGAATTACAGCTAGCAGTCACGCAAGAGCAAGGCTTTGAAATGTCGGTGCTGCGTATGTTGGCGTTCCGTCCATTACAACCGAATGAAGTGCTGGTGGCTCAGACGAATAGCGCTGTAGTTGAATCCGAATCTGTACAACAAACGGCAATACTGACTTCTGATCCAGAAACGGCTTTGCAGCAAGATGCTCAAACTGTAGATGTTGAAGTAGAATTTGAAGATGCTGCAATAACTCAGAATGCAGAACCTGAGTTTAAGCCTGGACTTGATGATGTCGATCTTTCAGAAAGCGCCGAAGATAATAAACCACCAGTGGATGCATCTCAGCAATCTGATCAAATCGTTTTTGATCCTTCAAGCGATGAAGTGTTGTTTGATTTAGATGAAGCAGACGAATTTAATGCGCAAAGCAATGACGATGAGCCAAATAGTGATGATTTCTTATTTGATGAAATTGTACCGCTAGATATAGAAAGTCAAAATAAAGCATCCGTTGAACCTGTCGCAGTAATAGCTGAACCTGCTGTGCAAGCGGAGTCGTTTGATTTAGCAAGTGGAGTACTTTCTGCTGATAGCGTACAGGACACCCAAGTTGTGGAAAATGAAAGCCAGCAAACTGTTGCTGCTATTGTAGAGTCTGTTCAACCTGAACAGGTTTCATCTGCATCAGTCGATTTAATGCCGCAAGATATTTTACAACTACAACCGCAGCAGTTAGTCGGTGAGTGGACGGTGGAGAAGTGGGAGTACTGGTTCAGAAGCAGTGGCTTATCACCCGCGGTACAAGAGCTGGCTCAGCAAGGTTTAATGGCTGGGCAAATTAATGCCGAGTCTGTGTTTATGATTCCGCAGCGTTATGAGCAACTCCTCACCCAATTACGTCATGTTTTGGAAGATGCGCTCAAAGCTGAATGGCCTCAGACGCGTTTTGATGTGAAATATGCAGAAGTTGAAACGATTACGCCGTACACCATGCAGGCGCAGCGCAAGCAAAAAGCATTTCAACGTGCGCATGAATTACTACAAAACGAAGACACGGTCAAAGGTCTTGTACAAACTTTTGATGGTGAATTACACAATATTCAACTTAAGTAATGTCATGGCTTAAGTAGTGGTGCAAAGCACTCCGCATTTCAGAGGGAATCGGTGTGCTTTTTCGTGTTTCACGGTCTATAAAGACATGAACAAAATGTCCTTGAGCTGAAGCAGTTTCTTGACCAAATTTGAAAATGGCAAGTTCGTATGTGAGTGAAGAGTTCCCTATTTTGGAAATAGTCACACCAACATCAATAATCTCAGGATAAGACAACTCATGTAAGAAACTGCATGCTGAGTCGACCACTAAACCAATAATAGGGGATTGGTGAATATTAAAATTTGCTTTTTCAATCAGTAAGGCATTTGCGGCAGTATCAAAATAACTATAGTAGGTGACGTTGTTGACATGGCCATAGAGGTCATTGTCCGACCAACGTGTTTGAATCGGTAGAAAATAATGAAATTGATCACGTGTCTTTGCAGCTTGTCTCATCGATATCATCCTTAAAAATCATCTTATAAGTAGCCTAAGTTAATTATATGGCTTAGCTGTAAATGGCTTGATAAATTTCGCGTGCCTGTTGCCACTCTAGTTCTCTTGGGTTGTTTTGTAGTAGGCGTGTTTGCAACATGGCATCGGTTGCAAGCTGATCTAGACTGTGTTCAGAAACATTTAATTCTTTGAGTTTTAAGGTTAAACCACTGCGGTCTAAATGGTTTTGCATATGATCGACGAAAAGATCAGAAAGACCATCGGTACAGCCTGTACTTTTTGGGTCGAGCCAGCAGATCAGTTCCGCATAATGTTGCTTAGCTTGGGGGAGGTTAAACTTTAAAACCTCTGTCAGCACTAAGGCATTACTGTGTCCATGAGAAATGTGAAAATGTCCACCCAATGGATAAGCCAGCGCATGAACAGCACCTACTGGGGCATTGGCAAAGGCTTGTCCTGCCAACATCGAACCGACTAACATATTTTGTCGAGCTTCTAAATTTCGACCATCTTCTAGCACCAAGTTGAGGTTTTGATTCAGCAGTTTTAAAGCCTGTTTTGCTAACATGTCTGCATAGGGGTTTTTCTTGATTTTAGAGGTATAGGCTTCAATCGCATGTACCATCGCGTCAATGCCTGTGGCAGCACTAATATGACGCGGCAGGTTTTCAGTAAATGTCGCATCCAAAATCGCTACATCGGCAAAAAGAACGGGTGCTACGATGCCAGTCTTTGTCGTTTCACCTGTGGTAACGATCGAAATTGGTGTGACCTCAGAGCCTGTCCCTGCAGTGGTAGGGACTAAAATTAAGGGTAGACGAGGTGCTTGGGCATTATTCACCCCATAAAGATCTGATAACTTTTGCTGCTGTGCAGGATGGCTGAGGATGGCAATAATTTTTGCAACATCCATAGAGCTGCCGCCACCAAAACCTAAAACGATATCTACCTTTTGCTGTTTGGCATAATCAACCGCATTTAAAACAATTTGTTCACTCGGATCTGCTTCAACCTCACTGTAAATACTGTAAGTGAGTGAGAGATCTTCTAAAATTTCTAAGATGGGAAGGTGAAGCTGATGCTTTAACATGCCTGCATCTGTAACCAATAACAGATGTTGATAAGGGCGTGCTGTTAAAATTTCTCTGAGCTGTTGAATGCTGCCTAAGCCTGAAATAATATTCGGCACAGTTTGAAATTGAAATTGGTTCATAACAGCATCCTTTTTTATATCTTATCCAACAATATTGTTTTGTACTTCTATAGGATTCATCCTCTAAATAACTTAACATAAGACACTTGAAAATAAAGCTGTTTCGAGGTGGTTATGTCATTCACAGCGCCCTATAAGGTGTTATGTGTCTGTTTAGGAAATATTTGTCGTTCTCCCACGGCAGAAGTAGTTCTCAGACATTTTTGTGATGCACATCAGCTCAACATCGAAATCGATTCGGCGGGAACCAGTAATTACCATCCCAACAAAGCACCTGACTTGCGTAGTCAAGAACATGCTTTAAAACGGGGCTATGATTTATCCAGTTTACGCGCACGACAGTTGCAGACCCGTGATTTTGTCCATTTCGATTTAATTTTGGCGATGGACTACAATAATTTTGACGATATTCAAGCGTTGTATCAAACAGCGCAAATTGAATTTGGTGCTCAACCTCTCCGCGCTAAAGTTGCACTGATGTCTGAACATGATGCGCAGTATCCGCAGCAAGCATTACCTGATCCTTACTATGGTGGCTTTGATGGTTTTGAACGTGTTATTGACCAATGTGAGTCAAGCAGCCAAGCGTGGGTCAGTATTTTTAAACAACAATTTGAACAGTAATTAAGGTTCGTGCATGCAAATCGAAACACAAAAACAGCTTAAACCTTTTAATACGTTAAGCTTAAATGCGATAGCCTCTCATTATGTTCAAATTCACAGTCCAGATGAGCTTGTAGAAGCATTGGATTATGCACAGCAACACGCTTTGAATGTCATGATTCTATCTGGTGGAAGTAATATGCTGCTTCCTGCACAAATTAATGCTTTGGTTGTGCATATGAACATTCTAGGCGTAGAAAACCTGTCTGAAGATGCAACTACCAAAACTATACGGGTCGGTGCGGGTCAAGTTTGGCATGACTTTGTGCTTTGGACGACAGAACACCATTTATTTGGCTTACAGAATTTGGCGTTGATTCCAGGCCTCGTGGGTGCATCTCCTGTACAAAATATTGGGGCTTATGGTGTAGAGGTCGGTGAGTTCATCGAAAGCGTGCAAGTCTATGACCGACAGTTGAAAACATTTAGCGATATTCAAGCTAAAGACTGTGCATTTAGTTATCGTCATAGTATTTTTAAAGATGATCCAAATCGCTATGTGATTACGCATGTGACCTTCAAGTTGTTGAAAAAAGAAGATTTGAAAATTAGCTATGGTGACTTAAAACAAGCCGTAGGTGATGAGCTAACAGCTTTTAATTTACAACAACAAGTGATTCAGATTCGTCAAAGTAAACTGCCTGATCCGAAAGAATTTCCAAATGTAGGTAGTTTTTTTAAAAATCCAATTATTAGTCAGCAAACTTATGACCTTTTAGCCGAACAATTTGAAAAATTGCCACATTATCCGCAGCCGAATGGTGATGTTAAAATTGCAGCAGGTTGGTTGATTGATCAATCAGGCTGGAAAGGTAAGCAGCTTGGTGTGGTCGGGATGTTTGCCAAACAAGCCTTGGTTTTAGTGAATTATGCCAATGCAGATTTGAACGATGTACAGAGCACATACCGTGCAGTACAGCAGGATGTGTATAATAAATTTAAAGTTTTGTTGGAACCTGAGCCTGTGCTATTTAATTCAGCGGGTCTCATCCAATCTTATCAGGATCGTTAAAAGTATGAGTAAAACCCATAAAATGGTACGTTTAATGCAAATCACTTCGGTGCTGTTTGCATTTTTCGGCTGTTTAATGATTTTTATTTATACGCCTTTTTATTCTAAGCTGATTGTGGCGACATTGAATACCTTTGTCCCTGTAGACGTCAATGAAGTTGCAGCACAAAGTCAAAAAATGGCGGCACTCAGTGAGCAAGAAAGCTTAGAACCGGGCTCTGATTTGTGGATTGCCCGTCAAGCGTACTTACAGTTGATGGAAGAGCAAATCAAAGAACATAATTCGCAAAACCTAACCACGATTCAGGCACGTTATAAAGCACTACAACAGTTAATTATTTCTGAACAGCGTGAAGAGCAAGAAAAAGAGCAAAAGCCTCAAATTCCTTTGGTGATTGAGACAGCAAGTTCTGAGGTTGACCCGACTGAAAATGTCAAAGAACTGCTAGAGCTGAATAGCAAAGAAAATAAAGCCTTGATGGAAAATTATCTCGACTTTTTAAAAACGCATAAAGTAGAGACTGTAGAGGAAGAGCCGATAGATGAACAAATCTATCAGGACATCGCACAAATACATGCACAAAATGAAGAGAGAAAAGCGGCATTAAACATGCCGAATGCCATAGTCGTTTTGGGTGGTGGATTAACTTTAGATAAAAACCGTAAAGATATTGTGGTGAATGAATATACGCGACTACGTCTTGAAACCACATTGCAGGTCGAAAAACAGTTCAAGCTGCCCATTGTGCTTAGCGGTGTCGAAGCCCCGTATATGCAAAAATGGTTAAAGGCACGTGGAGTCGATGCGAAACTATTGGAAGATCGTAGTATGAATACCTGCGAAAACTCGCGCTTTAGCTCTTTGCTGTTGCAGAAAAAAGGTGGTGCGCCTAGAGTGATTTTAATTACAGATCAATATCATATGCCACGTACACGCCGTTTATTTGCTTTAAATGGTATCGAAACACAGCCCATTGAGGCGCCTATGCCGACTCAATTAACCCAATGGCGTCCAAGTGAACAAAATTATGATCATAGTCGCCGTGCCAATTATGAAATGCTCGCAACGATACGCGATGTACTGTTGGGTTCGAGTGACTGTAGGGAGATTCCATAATGCCTGAACTTCCTTTTTTAAATCCATCTGTACTCAAACAGCTTGAACTTCCTGTGCCGAGTCGTGAGACGACACCACAGCTTCTAATGCCTTTGAATCTAAACCAGCCGTATGAGGCATCGGTGGAGATGGTGTCTTATCGTCGTTTATATGGTTTAGACGCATTGGACTGTGACCACTGGCAAGGTTATGTTCAAATGCCTTTGTTTAAGCTGCATGTCCAAGTTTTTGCACCAAAAATCGAAAAAATTAAAGGTACAGTCTGTCTGTTGCATGGTTATTTAGAGCATAGCGGAATTTACCAACCCATTATTAAAGAACTACTTGACCAAGGCTTTAGTGTACTGACCTATGATCTTCCAGGGCATGGACTCAGTGATGGATCACCCGCGAATATCCAAAATTTTGATCATTATCAAGATGTGTTACATGCTGTGGTGCGCTATGTCAAACATGCAGAACAGCTACCGCAACCGTGGCTAGGCATAGGGCAGAGCACGGGTGGTGCGATTTTGATGCATCATTTGCTTGAGTTTGCCGAACGCCGTGAAAACCCTTATGTGCAACGTGTTTTGTTGTTGTCGCCACTCATTCGGCCTGCAAAATCCGCTTGGTGGCATAACTCGGTTGGATTAGGCATTATTCGTCGGATTAAACGCCAAGTACCGCGTCATTTTAGGCGGAATAACCATAACCCTGAGTTCTTACGTTTTGTCCGTTTAAAAGATCCGTTACAACCTCGCATGATGGGTATGGACTGGATTTTGGCTATGTCCAAATGGATGTTGGAAATGGAGCAACGCCCAGCCTGTCGCATTCCTGTCTGGTTAGCTCAAGGTGCGCTGGATCAGACGGTAGACTGGCGTTATAACATTGAGTTTATTCGTGAAAAGTTCCGCTTACAAACTTTATTGATGTTGGAGGAAGGTTCGCATCAATTGATCAATGAACGTTCGGATATTCGTGCGGCCTTAACAGGACTAATCCCAGCCTTTTTACATGCACAGGGTTCATCAAGTGGATATTACTAACATTCTGTGATTTCTGTTATCGAAAATAAAAAGGAGGCTAATAGAGCCTCCTTTTTATTTAGAAATGTTCTAATTTGGACATATTCCACATACGGAAATAGAAGTTCTCTTCATCTTTATTTTCACAAGACAGCAGCTCACCATCTTTTAACCAAAAATGTAGCTGCGCATAGTTTCGAATTTCTCGGTCATTAATGCGCTGCGCTAAATGGCGCGCTTTAATTTCTGCTGGATGTTTTAAGCCCGCTGAAGCAATCATTTCTGAAAGTGCCTTTAATGTGTTGTCATGAAAATGCAGCACGCGTTCGGCTTTGGTGGGCACATGTAGTGCTTTTTGACGCTCTTTGTCTTGTGTCGCAACACCGACTGGGCATTGGTTGGTATGACAACTTTGCGCTTGAATGCAGCCCACTGCGAACATAAATCCTCGTGCAGAATTGACCCAATCTGCACCAATTGCCATGGTACTAGCAATATCAAAGGCACTAACCAATTTGCCACTGGCACCAATTTTGATCTGATCACGTAAACCCGCACCGACCAGTGTGTTGTGTACGAAAAGTAAGCCTTCACGTAGTGGTACGCCCATATTGTCTATCAGTTCGATAGGTGCTGCACCTGTACCGCCTTCGGAACCATCTACAACAATAAAATCAGGAATAATTTGAGTATGTAGCATGGCCTTAACAATACTCATAAACTGCCAAGGCTGACCAATACACAGCTTGAAACCGACTGGTTTACCTTCAGATAACTCACGCAGTTTTTGAATAAAATGCATCATCTGAATTGGCGTTTTGAAGGCAGAGTGACTCGAGGGAGAAACACAGTCATGATCGCGACTGACGCCACGTATTTCAGCAATCTCTTCAGAAATTTTATCTTTCGGTAGAATCCCGCCATGACCGGGTTTTGCTCCCTGAGAGAGCTTGATTTCGATCATTTTGACTTGAGGTCGTTTGGCTTGAACGGCAAATTTTTCAGGGTCAAATTGGCCATCTAGAGTACGGCAGCCAAAATAACCACTGCCTAACTCCCAAACAATATCGCCTCCATACTCAAGATGGTACGGACTTAAACTGCCTTCGCCAGTATCATGGTAAAAACCACCCATTTGCGCTCCTTTGTTTAAAGCGCGAATGGCATTGGCACTCAGGCTGCCAAAACTCATGGCTGAAATATTGAAAATAGAAGCACTATAAGGTTGTGAACATTGCGAATTGCCCACCAAAATACGGAAGGTTTTAGGGTCAGCAGGTGTGCATGGGCTCAGTGAATGAGTCATGAAGCGGTAGTTGTCTGCATAGACATCGATAATGGAGCCGAAGGGTTTATCTGCATTTTGGTTTTTTGCACGTTGATAGACCAAACTGCGTTGCATACGCGAAAAAGGCAGTGCGTCTTGATCGGCCTCAATAAAATACTGGCGAATTTCAGGGCGAAAATCTTCAAAAATAAAACGAAAATGCCCCATAATCGGGTAGTTCTTTAAGATCGAATGTTTATTTTGTAAAACATCATGCAAGCCAACAAGACTCAGTAAACCTGTTATCAGCCAAATACTGTTTAGTAAAGTGTCTGAAATAAAATAATTAATATAGATGGGGGTATGACTATAATGAAAAAAAGAAATGCTCAAAAAAATAAAAATACACAGTAGCCAAATGGAGTGCCGTGAAAAAAAAGTATTGAGTAATTTATGACGTATGGATTGAGCAGGGCTAGACATATGGCTGGGCATCCTTCCAGATTGTTTAAACCTAATGTGCCAAGTCTCTGTTTCATCTACAAGTAATAAATTGTTGTTACGCCCGTTATTATTTGCTGTGGGAATCCAATATTAAAATTATGGATAAATTTTATACAGATTGATATCTTTCAGAATTTAAAGTATATAAAATGAATATGAATAAGCGCTTATTGTTCAAAAGAAAAAATTATAAATTACTTACTTCTAGGGATAGGTTAGGCCAAGTTTGCATCGGTATAGTGTGGTTGAAGAATGATAAGAAAGAGGGGAAGCTTCAGTGAAAAATAAGGAAACTGTTTTGCCTGCACCTGTTTTAATCGTGGAAGATGAAGCCATGATTCGCTCGCGCCTAGATCTGATCCTGTCGGAACTGGGCTATAGTCAAGATATGCTGATTTTTGCTAAAAATTTAGCTGAAGCCATGCAAATTATTGCATCACAACCGATTTCTTTAGCTTTAGTTGATTTAGGGTTGCCTGATGGAAATGGCATCACCTTAATTGAAAAACTTAGAGAGATAGACGAAAGCGCCTTAATTTTGGTGATTTCTGCATGGAGTACACAGCAAAGTTTATTTGCCTCAATTAAGGCAGGAGCAAATGGCTATGTATTGAAAGAACGTGATGATGCCGAAGTGCTGATGTCCATACGGAGTATTTTGCGCGGCGGAGCGCCAATTGATCCCTTTATTGCTCGCGAAATTTTAAATCAAATCTCAACCTCAAATACCCCCCAAACTGAGCGTGTAGAGCAGTTGGATGGTCAGGACTATGATCAACTGACCAATCGAGAAACTGAAATTCTCAATTTGGTGGCACAAGGCCTGAGTAACCGCGAAATTGCTGAGCAATTATTTGTTTCGCGCTATACCGTTGAAAGCCATATTAAGCATATTTACCGCAAGCTTTCTGTTTCAAAAAGAACCAAAGCAGTCAGCACTGCGCGTTCTTTAGGTATTTTATGAGAAATGGCTGGCTGAGCATTTTTGTCACACTGTGTTTGTGTGTGCTTAGTTTTGCCAGTTCCGCACAAACCAACTTTGCTGTTAGTCCAACTTGTAAAGTGAATGTCGATAAAATTTCTGCGGTGAAAACAAGTTCTATCGATGTTGTTCCGAAGACGGGATGGGTAGAGGTCAAAAACCCTGACGTGTGGACAGAACGCTGGCCACATTACGATGGCGGCGTTTGGTACCATTTTAATTGGCATTGGAGTTGTAACGACAGTAATGAACTGAAGCAGCCTTTAGCATTTTCTGTGGAAGGCATGAGTAGTGCAGGCGCTGTTTTTTTTAATCGAAACCTGCTTTGGAAAGATAAGCATTTAGTTGAACCCCTATCAAAAAGCTGGAATACTCCGCGTTTTTGGATCCTTCCTGTCGAAAGCTTAAAACAAAAAAACAATGACATTTGGGTGTATGTGGTTGGTAATAGTTATGAAAGTCCGGGTTTAGGCAAACTAGAATTTTCTGATATCACAACAGCATATGATAAACAACAAAAAAGAATTTGGAACAAGAGAGCACTGTTTCAAGTCAATTTAGTCATTTCCACCACCTTAGGTTTGGTGTGCTTTGTCATTTGGTTTTTTAGACGCAATGAAACGACATTTCTGTGGTTTTCTGTTAGCTGTTTGTTTTGGGTCTTGTTTATTTGGAATGTCATCAACCGAGAAGTGTTTCCTTATCCAAACTCCCTGTGGGTCATGAAAACTAACCTGACTTTTTTTGTTTTATACAATGTTTGCTTTTGCATTTACCTGCTGCGTTTTGTAAGAACAAAGTTTGCTGAGTTAGAAAAAACCTTATTTTTAGTTGCTGCGGTGTGTATTGTTACCATCTTATTTATCCCGAGCTTGATGGTTAATATCGTAACTGCGGTGATTTTCTTATTGTGCATTGTGCTCTTTATCGTATCATTCTTTTTTGTGATTTATCGTGCTTATAAAACGAAGCGCCCTGATTATATTTTATTGGCTGTTTGTTTAAGCGTGATTCTTATAGTTATGCTTTACGATATTTCACTACTTTTTGATGGGCATATTAATGACCATCAGCCTTTGTCGCCGTATACCTCACCGGTGATCACTTTTTTTATTGTGATTATTCTCGCAACACGGTTAGATAAAAATATCAAAAAAATACAAAGATTTAATAGTGAACTTGAGCAACGAGTGAGCTTTGTGACCAGTAACCTGTCCTCTAGTTTATATGCTCGACACCAATTAGAGCTTGAAAATGTCCGCTTACAAGAGCGTATTCATTTAGCACATGATTTGCACGATGGTTTGGGTGCATCTTTGGTTCGTTCCATGATTTTGGTGGATCAGAGCTCCAGCACCATGTCGAATCAACAATTTTTATCCATCCTCAAATTGCTTCGAGATGATTTAAGACAAATTATTGACAGCGGGTCTTTAACCAATAACAAAACGCCAGATAATCCTGTGTTATGGATTGCTCCTGTTCGGCATCGGTTTAGTCAGATCATGGATGAGTTGGACATTGAGGCGACTTGGAGCATTCCAGAGGCATGGGAAATACAACCGACAGCACTACAATGTTTGACTTTAATTCGTGTGCTTGAAGAAAGTTTGACCAATATTATGAAGCACAGCCAAGCACGGCATATTGATGTAAAAATGTATTATCCAAGTACAACTCACTTGGTCATGATTATTCAGGATGATGGCGTAGGTTTTAATGTGGAGTGTGTGCTTAACCACGGGATGGGCATTGGTATGCGCAGTATGAAAATGCGTTTAGAAAAAATTGGTGCTGAGCTCAATATCGAATCAGAAAAAGGCTGTACCAAAATTATTGCCAGTTTAAGGTTTGGTGAGGGAGAAAGTGCTGAGTAGATTAGATTCCTCAGCACTTGGTTTGCTTAAGCTTCGTCAGGTGGGAGTAGCATTAAGACGGATTCGTTCATCAGCATTGCAATGTCTTCTAGAATATCGGCATCATATAAGCTTTCATCAAGTAACAGTGCTTCACCATCTGCTAAATTCTTGAGTAATGGTGCAAATTGCTCCGAAATGCATAGCCCTTCACCGTTGGCCCAAAATAAGAATTCATCTTCATCGTGAGTATAAAGTAGGCGAGAAGCAGGTTCTAAGATCAGCTGATAGCCTTGGTCTAAAATACCTTCTAAATCTCCTGTGCCAATTTCTTCAGCTTCAGGAATATTTTCAGGGTATTTCGGCTCTGACATCAAGGTCATAATAGCATCTTCAAGTAAAGTTGAGTTTTGCAGCTGAGCCAAAATTTCTGCCTTTAAATAATCCAATTCGTTTTGTGTTAATTGACCGATCGGACTTTGTTGGTCACGAACAATATCGAGTAAAGGATTACGTAGCAGAGCGTTATCAGACAGTTTGTCGCCTACACGGTCTACCATGTCGGTGACGTTTGGCATACGGAAGCCAAAAGAGAAAGTCAGGCAGTCATCTTCGGCTACACCAAAATGTGATAAACTTGGTGGTACATAAAGTAGATCACCTGGTGCTAATACTTCGTCAAAATGTACGTCAATTTCAGGTAGTAATTTTAAAGGTTGGCCTGCAACAATCTCAGATTCAGCATCGCACATTTGACCCAATTGCCAACGACGGTGTCCATAACCTTGAACTAAAAAGACATCGTAAAAGTCAAAATGCTTTCCGACAGAGCCACCTTTAGGCGCATAAGACACCATGATGTCATCACGGCGCCACTGCGGAATAAAAGGAAATTTTTTCCACAGTGCTGCTAAGTCAAAAGAGTAGTGATCTACGGCTTGAACCAATAAAGTCCAGAGTTTTGGCATCTTTTGGAAATCAGCTTTTAACAGCGGTGAAGACTTTACCGACCACTGATTTGGGTCACGGTCTTTTTGTTTGATGAGACGAGCTGTGACATTTTCATCTAAAGCCAGTTCCATAATATCGCTAGGTTCTAAAATATTGATAATTTCAGGCAGCGCGTTACGGACCAGTAATGGCTTTTTTTGCCAATATTCGGCAAGGAATTGTTCAGCTGTAATACCGCCAAGAACATCAAGAGATTGGGACATGAAAATAGCCTAAGCAAATTTAAAACAATATTGTGACTATTGTCTTATGATCGAAGGCCTATGTGCAAGTATCGTTAGATTTATTTAAATGCGCTTGGTTGATTTAAATAAATTGAGTTTGTCTGAGTCGTTATGATTGCAGGCATCAAAATTTTTACAGCATAATTGGTCTAAAATATAGTGAAGAAAAATAATGTTAAGTAAAGAAGATGCCGAGAAAATGGCGAATGAGATATTGCAAAAAGAAAGAGAGAAAAGTCAGTCCAAATTAGCGAAAAAATCATCCTCAATCGATAGGATATACAAAACAAAAGATTTGGCTAAGGTGCCGCAATATCAGCATATCTTACTTTTTAGACAAGCCAAAAGTCTCGCTGAAGATCATCCGCTATATAATAAAATGTGGTATGGCTATTTGGTATTGGCATTGTTATTTGTCAAATATCTCTTTAGACAGAGGGAAAGTGTGAGTAGCTTTGACCCTAATAATATTGGTCTATTTTCCTTTCTTATTCTTTTTATGCTGATTACGCTGTACCGTAGTCTATTAATTCGAATGTATTTTAAACGACTCATTCAAGCTTATCTCTCAGTAAATTCGTCTAAAAATCTTTGAGCGATTGGTCATATATTAATATTTATGCTGTTGTTAAATTTAATGCTCATAAACGAACAGCAACACCTGCTGCTGTTCAATTTATTGGGAATTAACTAAAAATACTTCTAATAATTATGGCACAAGCACTTTTAATTCACGCAGAATATGACACAACTGAATCATAGGCATACCCATCAACGTGGTTTGATCTTGTCCTATCATTTGTTCAAATAAGCTGATACCAAGGCTTTCACACTTGAAGCTTCCTGCACACATCAGTGGCTGTTCAACGTCAACATAACGCTGAATTTCAGGTAGTCCCAATTTACGGAACTTAACTTTATAATGTTCAACCAGACTACGCTCAAAACCTGTTGAGTGTTGCTGCACGCTGAGTGCGGTACTGAAGTAGACAATTTTGTCCGAATTGGCCTGTAGCTGTTTAATGGCTTTTTCAGTACTCAAAGGCTTACCAATAAAAATATCGGGTGCACCTTCACGCCATGCCACTTGATCTGAACCAATCACGATTGCTTCAGGATTTTGTGACGCAATGACATGCGCTTTTTCAAAAGCAAGTCGCTTGGCTAAATCATCGGCATGGCTTTCACCACGAGGCGATTCGTTTATATCAGGGACAACGCAGCGGTAGTCTAGACGTAAACGGTTCATGAGGTCTTTACGAGTTTGACTGCTTGATGCCAAGATAATTTCTGAAGTATTCATTCGACTGCATATTCCATAAGCACATTCAGCGGGACATAGGACAGTACAGCTTGATGGCAAGCTTGAACTTTAACAGGAGGCGCAAAACCGGCCTGATAAGCTTCTACCCAACGGGTCACACAGATACACCAAAAATCACCAGGTTGTAGACCTGGAAAGTCAACTTCAGGCACAGGGGTAATGAGATCATTACCTACACGCTGCGAAAAATTTAAAAACTCAGAGGTCATTTCGACACAGATCGTGTGTTGTCCCAAATCAGAAGGTGCTGTATGACAAAAACCATTACGGAAATATCCAGTGATCGGGGAATAACAACAGCTGGCTAAAGGTTCACCCAAAACGTTTAAACGGTTTAGATTTGGATCAGGATGAATAGACATAAATGCTAAATCTAGTGAGACTTTTCACTATGATAGCAAAACTTTGCCTTTCGTTTGCTTTTCTGCAAAAGAAGCTAACCTTTTTCTGCATAATCATTTAAAATCGATGCGATTTTTATATATAGAAAGAGAGCTCTACATGAATTTTCAGCGTATGACTGACCTCGATTTAACGGGTAAACGTGTTCTTATTCGCGAAGATTTAAACGTTCCTGTTAAAAATGGTGTGATTACAAGCGATGCACGTTTACGCGCCGCTTTACCAACAATTAAAGCAGCGTTAGCACAAGGCGCAGCCCTAATGGTTTATTCTCACCTTGGTCGTCCAGTTGAGGGTGAGCCAAAACCAGAACAATCATTAGCACCTGTTGCTGCGTATTTGACTGAAGCATTGGGTCAAGACGTTCAATTAGTGACGGACTATCTCGATGGTGTTGAAGTTACAGCAGGTCAAGTGGTACTCCTTGAAAACTGCCGTTTTAACGTGGGTGAAAAGAAAAACAACCCAGAACTTGCTGCAAAATATGCAGCACTTTGCGATGTATTTGTGATGGATGCATTCGGTACAGCGCACCGTGCAGAAGCATCAACTGAAGGTGTGGCACGTTTAGCGAAAGTTGCAGCGGCTGGTCCTTTATTGGCAGCTGAGTTAGATGCACTTGGTCGTGCATTACAAACACCTGAAAAACCAATGGTTGCTATTGTTGCGGGTTCTAAAGTATCGACTAAGTTAGATGTGTTGACATCACTTTCTGACATTTGTGATCAATTGATCGTGGGTGGTGGTATTGCCAATACCTTCTTGGCAGCAGCAGGCTTCAATGTCGGTAAATCATTGTGTGAAAATGATTTGATCGATACAGCAAAAGCGATTGCTGCAAAAGTTTCTGTACCTCTTCCAACAGATGTTGTCGTGGCAGATGCTTCTGAAATCGATTTTGCAGACTTCTTGGGTTCATTGGCTGCTGCTAAAGCAGTCGTGAAAAAAGTTGAAGATGTGACTGACAATGACATGATTTTGGATGTAGGTCCAGAAACAGCAAAAGCATTTGCAGACATTTTAAAAACGTCAAAAACGATTCTTTGGAATGGCCCAGTGGGCGTATTTGAGGTTGATCAATTCGGCGAAGGCACAAAAACTTTATCTTTAGCGATTGCTGAATCTGCTGGCTTCTCTATTGCAGGTGGTGGTGACACTTTAGCTGCTATTGATAAATACGAAGTTGCAGACAAAATTGGTTATATCTCAACTGGTGGTGGTGCTTTCCTTGAGTTTGTTGAAGGTAAAACACTTCCAGCAGTTGCAGCGCTGATAGAGCGTGCACAATAATTATTGTGTGCTAGTGCTGTTGTAAAAAGGTTGACTTCGGTCAACCTTTTTTATGAGCTTAACAAATCTATTCATCATTCAGTCATGAAAATGAAATAATGCTGAAATAAACTACAGGGCATTAAATCATCTGTTCTAGGAAAACATTATGAATTTAAAAATGACCCTTGCTGCACTTTTGTTAGCACCATTGGCACTGACTGCTTGTAAGAAAAATGAAGCACCAGAGCAAACCGCTGCGGCATCTGAAACAGCAGCAGTTGAAGAAGCTGTAACGGCTGAACAACAAGCGGCAATTGATGCGATTGATCAGCCAGAATTGGATGAAAAGAACAAAGACATTCCTGCTGAAGTTGCAAATGCACCTGCAGATGCTGCAACTGCCGATCCTGCGGTAGAGGCTTCGGCTGCTACAGCACACTAAATACACGCGAATTTCGTAAAAAGTCCCTGCAATTGCGGGGATTTTTTTTAAATAGTGTTATTTGTTGCTGAATTGAAACCTTTGAGCATGTAGAATATGTCGCATCAACTGGGAGGACATTATGGCTCTTATTTCATTGCGCCAGCTCTTGGATCACGCCGGCGAACATGCTTACGGCGTACCAGCATTCAACGTAAACAACTTAGAACAAATGCGCGCAATCATGCTTGCAGCAGATGCGACAAATTCACCTGTTATCGTACAAGCATCAGCGGGTGCGCGTAAATATGCAGGCGCTCCATTCTTACGTCATCTTATTTTGGCTGCAATTGAAGAATGGCCACACATTCCAGTGGTAATGCATCAAGACCATGGTACAGATCCAGACGTTTGCCAGCGTTCAATTCAATTGGGTTTTTCATCTGTAATGATGGATGGTTCATTGGGTGCAGACGGTAAAACACCAACAACGTATGAATACAACGTTGATGTAACACGTCGTACAGTACAAATGGCGCATGCATGTGGTGTTTCAGTTGAAGGTGAAATCGGTTGTTTAGGTAGCCTTGAAACTGGTATGGCGGGTGAAGAAGATGGCGTAGGCGCTGAAGGTGTTCTTGATCATTCTCAACTTTTAACTTCAGTTGAAGAAGCACGTCAGTTTGTTGCAGATACCAATGTAGATGCACTTGCAATTGCGGTGGGTACTTCTCACGGTGCATATAAGTTCACTCGTCCACCTACAGGCGATATTTTGGCGATTGACCGTATTAAAGAAATTCATGCGGCGCTGCCAAATACCCACCTTGTGATGCACGGTTCAAGCTCTGTTCCGCAAGAATGGTTAGCGATCATTAACCAGTACGGCGGCGACATCAAAGAAACTTATGGTGTTCCTGTTGAGCAATTGGTTGAAGCAATCAAGCACGGTGTACGTAAAATCAACATCGATACCGATTTACGTTTAGCATCTACAGGTGCAATGCGCCGTATGATGGCTGAACAACCAAGCGAATTTGATCCGCGTAAATTCTTTGCAAAAACTGTTGATGCAATGAAACAGATCTGTGTTGATCGTTATGAAGCTTTTGGTACTGCGGGCAACGCCGACAAGATTCGTCCAATTTCTTTAGAGAAAATGGTTGATCGTTATAAATAATTCTTTTTGAATGATTTATATTGGAAAAGCCCACCCTGATGTGGGCTTTTCTATGTGTGTAATCCAAGTGACAATAATAAGAGTGTGCTATGGAACTGATATTTGCTGCGGCCTGTTGTAGTGTGGTGGTCTCCATTCTTTTAAAATGGGGCAAAAACAAAGGATTTGATCCGATCCAGATGATCAGCTGGAACTATGCTTCAGCCAGTTTACTGTGTTACGTCTGGTTTAAACCTGACCTAAGCCACGTTTCTGTTTCAAATACTCCGTGGTGGCTGATTATAGCACTTGGTGTCTTGTTACCGAGTGTATTTTTATTTTTAGCCAAGTCTTTGCAATATGCAGGCATTGTCAAAACAGAAATCGCACAGCGTTTGTCGGTGATTTTATCTTTATTGGCGGCTTATTTTATTTTTCAAGAACAGTTTAATCAGCTCAAAATTATCGGGGTAGTCTTGGGGCTTGCCGCCGTGATGTGCATTTTATTTACCAATGCCTCTGGTGGTGGAGAAGGTCAAAAACAGGCTGTGTGGTATTTAGCACTAGTCTGGTTTGGTTATGCGCTGATTGATGTCTTACTCAAATATACAACAGGGCTGGGTGTGCAGTTTTCCGTTGCGTTAAACCTGATGTTTATTTGCGCGTTTTTATTGTCAGTCGGTTATGTTGCTGTGACCACGAAAAATATCGGCTTAACCAAGAACGTCTTGGCAGGTTTATGTCTTGGCGTGTTGAACTTTGCCAATATCGCACTTTATGTCAAAGCTCATCTGTTACTCAAGGACAGCCCAGCGGTGGTCTTTGCAGGCATGAATATTATGGTGGTGCTGTTAGGCGTATTCAGCGGACTACTGTTCTTTAAAGAGAAGCTCAAACTCGCAACAGCAATCGGATTGGTGTTGGGTATCACAAGCGTGGCTTGTTTAGCTTATGCAATGTCTGTTTAAAATAGATCTGCACAAAGGAAAAAGGGTGTTTGAGTAGATCCTCAATCACTGCAATTCCCAATAACAGCCCTGGTTGCTCACAATTGGGGCAATCGGGATAGTGAGGGCGCATGATATGTTGATACTGACCTAAATAGATTTTATTGCAATGTGCACATTCAAATTTCATCGGTATATTGGGCTTAACAGACATCAGCAACCTCACTTTTTTTGTTTTGGCATTGAACATGATGAAGCAATTTTCAGGCCCAAAATATAAAAGGGACTGAAGTCCCTTTTATAAACAAATAGCATTACAGCTGCGTGAAAATATCTTCTTTGCTTAAGCGAGACTTTGGCAATTTTGCATTGAAGTCAGCATCACTACGATAGCCTAGTGTGAGCAATACAGAAGGGATTAGACCTTGTTCGGCTAAACCTAGCTCTTCACTAATAATGGATTCATTAAAACCACCAATTGGCGTCGCATCAATTTTTTCAATACCTGCAGCCAATAGAATTTGACCTAAAGCAATAAAGGTTTGGTTTTCGGCCCAACGCTGCACATCACCTTTTTCATTGCGGTAATAGTTGACATAACCTGAACGACTGTCTTTTTGGCCTTGCTTAGCGGCATCATCTTTAAAACGACCATGTAGGTCATCTTGATGCAATAAATTTTCCAAATGTTGCTCAGAAATATCGGCTTTGGTACAAAATAAAATTGTATGTGATGAATCTAGTACTTTGGGAGCATTGTATGCGTATTTACCCACCAGTGCTTTTGCAATTCGTTCTTTGGCGTTTGTGTTTTCTGCAATGAAAAAATGCCAAGGTTGGATGTTGATAGACGATGGCGTCAAGCGGAGAATTTCTAATAATCGAGCAAACTGTTCATGAGGGATCTTTCTATTTGGGTCATAAGCTTTGGTGGTATAACGACTTTTTGAAATATTTAGCAGATCCATAATCGCACTCGATTTATTGTTGATGTCTGATTCTAACCGATGAAAGGAGACTTGTGATCACGCTACAACTCGAACAGACTTAGATTTTAGTTGAAAAAGGCATACAGACTTAGTTCGTTATCATTATTGAATAACGAGTGTGTTACTCAATTTCTATGGGGGAGAGGCAGTTAGTATGTAATCAAAGCTGGGTGTAAGTTACTCGTTTTGTTTTTATGTGACATTGAGATAGTAATTGCGTTGCAATCAAATCTATAAAGTGGTTGAATTACTTCTTTAAAATAATGAACATACTGTATAAATGTTTGATCTAGAACCTAAAAATATCAAAGCTAAAATCCGACAACAGTCTTTAACGAAAGTTTTTACGGTGTTGATTTTTGGTTTGAGTATTTTAATTATTGTGTCAGAATATCAAAAATATAGTGAATGGAATTTTAAGTTTCTAGTGATTGCTGTGGCTGTCATGGTTTGGAATTATAAGTTGGCTCGTGAAATTAAAAATTTAAAAGATCAAAATACCGATGTGCCTTAAACAAATCATTTTCTGGTTTATGCTAGTATTTACCCAAAGTGAGCTACTTTTGCTTAAATCTTGACAACCTAGTATAATGAAGACTACGAGTAGGTATTGTTCCTACTTTTCTATGATATAGCTGATTGTGATCTATCTGAGTTCAGGCATTTGACTTGAATATCATCATTGTAACTACAGAATTATTATTCAAAACCCGTTTTATTAATCTCTTTGTTCCATCACAAAAAGCTCACTTAGTGAGTTAAAATTTTGACAACTTTAAATACATGGCGTGTTGCTACAGCCGTAAATGGTAGTGAAATCAATGTAAAATTGGTGCCACTTAAACGTCAACAGAATACAAATCAGGGTTTAATCTGGGTTGAAGTGGGGCATATGATTCAACTTGAATCTGGCGAAACTCTTCCAATGAACTTAGATGGTTTGAGCTTTTATACTGGTGTTAATCAATTGTATCGTCTAAATGAGTTGAACTAAGGCGATAAGTACTTGAGTTAGCATTATGTATAATATTGATTGGTATAGTAAAAAAATGGCATTAATACTGCCATTTTTTTAATGCCAAATTTTGTAGATGATTATTCGCATTAATTTCTAAAATCTGAGCGGAATCTTCTTTCCAGTCACCAAGTACAATTCTCTTTTTTCCATCGACATCATGAATATTGGCGCGGTGGGTGTGTCCGTGAATCAGTAAATCCACATTGCTTAATGCGACCTGGACTGCGCTTGGGTTAACATCCATAACTTCATAGCTTTTAAACTGTTGCGCTTGACGGCTTTTTTTACGGAATCCATTGGCCAGTTTTTGTCTAAAGCCAAGCGGTGTACTTTTTAAAAACTTCAACAGAAGTGGATTACGGATAATTTTACGAAAGCGCTGATAGGATACGTCATCCGTGCAGAGCAAATCACCATGTTCAATACGAATGGTGTAATCTGAAAGTTCGAGTGTGCATACTTCGGCTAACAGTTGACCATTAAATTGGTCGAGGA
Organism: Acinetobacter sp. SwsAc2; assembly: GCF_013391465.1. Lineage (NCBI taxonomy): Bacteria > Pseudomonadati > Pseudomonadota > Gammaproteobacteria > Moraxellales > Moraxellaceae > Acinetobacter > Acinetobacter sp. SwsAc2. The sequence goes on from NZ_JACBEZ010000003.1 coordinate 89,891, forward strand.
ACTGTTGTCCTAGGGCAAAATCACGGTTACCTGTTAAGAAATAGATGTGATTGCCTGCATTTGAAAATTGTTTTAAGGCGCGAATGATTTCATCTAGCCAAGGGGCTGTGTAGTCGTCGCCAATCCATGCATTGAACCAGTCGCCTAAAATATACAGCTGAGTGTTCTTGTTTTTATAAGCCTCTAATAAATCTAAAAACCCCCGAACGAGTCGAGGGTGATCTGGTGACAAGTGTAAATCAGCGATAAACAAATAGGTCACGGAAGTTTCCTTTTAAAAACCCCTCCCGACCTCTCTTTAATAAGGGAGGATAATCTCATGTTCGAATGAGAGTCTAGCTCCCTCCTTTATCAAAGGAGGGCTGGGGAGGATTTAAAAATTACTCAGAAATGATCTTAGCAGATTCAATCACAACGTTCTCAAGCGGAACGTCAGCGTGGTAGCCACGGTTACCAGTACGAACACCTTTAATTTCGTTTACTACGTCTAGGCCTTCAGTTACTTTACCGAAAACTGCATAACCCCAACCTTGTGCATTTTTGCCAGAGTGGTTAAGGAAAGAGTTATTACCCACGTTAATAAAGAACTGAGCAGATGCAGAGTGAGGTGCTTGTGTACGCGCCATTGCAATTGTACCAAGGTCATTGGTTAAGCCGTTATCAGCTTCGTTTTCAATTGCATCACGTGTTGCTTTTTCTTTGAAGTTTTCATCCATACCACCACCTTGGATCATGAAACCATCGATCACGCGGTGGAAAATTACGCCGTCATAGAAACCGTCACGTACGTATTCTAAGAAGTTAGCAACAGTGATTGGTGCTTTTTCGTTGTTAAGTTCAAGAACAATACGACCTTTATTGGTGTTTAATTCGACTTGAGGAAAACTCATTGTGTAATCTCCTAATCATGGACATCAAAGCCATGGGTTTTTTGGTTGTGAGAAGCATAAGCAAACTGTAAACTACAAGGCAAGTAAAAACGTTATTTTCTTTGTAAAATAGATCAAATATCGTTTAAGGGGCTGTAAAATATTCATAAATCGACTGATAGATCAGTTAGAATTATGCTCGTATAGCAGGACCCTATTTTTCCTTAATTTTTTTCATCAAAGTGATTTTTAAACTATGAAGCCGAATGATGTTGTTTCAACACTGCCAAATAACCCGACACCAAGTAACAATGCCTCTGTCGCAGCGCAGCAAGAACAACAGCCAGGCTTAGATTTTGTTCGCCAAGTGATTACCGAAGATTTGGCTGAAGGTCGTACGCAAAAAGTAGTCACGCGTTTCCCGCCAGAGCCGAATGGTTATTTACACATTGGTCACGTGAAAGCAATTTGCTTGAACTTTGGTATTGCCAACGAGTTTGATGGTTTTTGCAACCTACGTTTTGATGACACTAACCCAGATGCAGAAGAACAAGAATATGTAGATGGGATCGTCAATGACGTTAAATGGTTAGGTTTTGAGTGGAATGGCGAACCACGCTATGCGTCAAGCTATTTCGATCAACTCCATGCATGGGCGGTTCAACTGATTAAACAGGGTGATGCTTATGTTGATTTGCAGTCACCTGAAGAAATTCGTTTGAACCGTGGTAACTTTATTGAGCCGGGTAAAAACTCGCCTTACCGTGATACTTCAGTTAAAGAAAACCTTGCGCGTTTTGAAAAAATGAACAATGGCGAGTTTGCAGAAGGCGAAGCTGTTCTGCGTGCCAAAATTGATATGGCATCTCCAAATGTGCATATGCGTGATCCTATTTTGTACCGTGTACTCCATTCAGAGCATCACCAAACAGGTGATAAATGGAAAATGTACCCAATGTACGACTATGCGCATCCATTATCCGATGCAATCGAAGGCATTACTCACTCATTATGTACTTTGGAATTCCAAGATCACCGTCCGTTTTATGACTGGGTGGTTGAGAAAGTACACTCGGAAGCAGTACCACGTCAGTATGAATCTAGCCGTTTAAATATCGACTACACCATTACCTCTAAGCGTAAATTGCGTAAATTGGTTGAAGGTGGTTATGTTAATGGGTGGGATGACCCGCGTATGCCAACTGTTGTAGGTATGCGCCGTCGTGGTTTTACCCCAGAAGGCCTACGCGACTTCTGTAAGCGTGTTGGTGTGTCGAAGTCAGACGGTATTGTTGATGTTGCAATGCTTGAATATTGCATCCGTCAGTCTCTAGAAAATGTTGCGGCGCGTGGTATGGCGGTGTTGAACCCACTTAAAGTTACGCTCACCAACTTGCCTAATGATATGGATTTAACCCATTCACGTCATCCAAATGTAGATATGGGTGAGCGTGTGATTCCGTTAACATCTGAAATTTACATTGACCGTAAAGACTTTGAAGAAGAGCCACCAAAAGGCTTCAAACGTTTAATTCCTGGTGGTGAAGTGCGTTTGCGTCATGCTTATGTCATTAAGTGTGATGAAGTAATTAAAGATGAAAACGGTGAAGTTGTTGAGTTGAAATGTTCAATCGACCCTGAAACTTTGGGCAAAAATCCAGAAGGTCGTAAAGTTAAAGGGGTGATTCACTGGGTATCTGCGACCAAAGGTATTCCTGCAGAAGTCCGTATTTATGATCGCCTGTTTACAGAGTCGGACCCTGAAGTGGGAGATGATTTCTTAGCGAACTTGAACCCTGATTCGTTGAAAATTGTACACGCGGTGATTGAGCCTGCATTGGCGCAAGCACAGCCTGAAGACCGTTTCCAATTTGAACGTGAAGGTTATTTTGTTGCAGATCAATACGACCATACAGCAGAGAAGCCTGTGTTTAACCGTATTTTAGACTTAAAAGACAGTTTTAAGCCTAAATAAGCGCTGTTTGCTTGATGTGGATATAGATATAAGGCTCAACCTCGGTTGAGCCTTTTCGTAGCGAAACCAATAGGAATACACTGTGATCGTTCGAGATAAAACCAATAGCTTTGCATTACTCTTTGCTTGGCGTGGCACCATTTTACCGAAAGTGTTTCCTGCGCTGATGGTTGGTGTTTTAATTTCAACTCTGTTGGTTTATCTAGCGACTCAACATTACGTGACAGCTCCTGCAGTGCCTGTCATTGGTTTTACTGTATTTGGCGTCATTCTTTCGATTTTCTTAAGCTTTCGAAATACAGCGTGTTATGACCGTTGGTGGGAAGGACGTAAGCTATGGGGCGCAATGATTGCCAACGCACGGCATATGATTCGTGATAGTTATGTCTTAAATGATGCAGAGCGTACAGTTTTGATGTATCGCGTGATGTTATTTAGTCATTTGCTTCGAGATCGTTTACGGCAGCAAAGTCATACCTATGACCACTATCAAGCCAAAGTACAACTGACAGTAGAGCAGTGGGAGGTATTGGCTACGCATATTAATCCACCGCAATATCTATTAGAGCTTACGCAGAAAGATCTGGCGGTGTTGTATAAGCGTGGTGAGATTAGCGATATTATTTACAGTATGCTGACTAAGCATATGGTGGCAATGGGAGATATTCACGCTGGTTGTGATCGTATTTCATCTACACCTCTGCCATTTTCTTATTCGGTTTTGTTACACCGTGCCGTGTACTCTTTCTGTCTCATTTTACCTTTTAGTTTAAGTTCCAGTCTTGGTTTTTGGTCACCTGTGATCGTGGCCTTAATTGCCTATCTCTTATTGGGTTTAGATGCGCTAAGTGCAGAGTTAGAAGAACCTTTCGGGCTTCAGGAAAATGACTTGCCTTTAGATGCTATTGTGCGGGGCATAGAGCGTGAAATGCTCAGTTCTTTAAATGAATCCTTGCCAGAACCAGTAAGTGCGCATAGAGCCAATTTAAGTTAAAGCAGTAAACAAATCCATAACAGAAAATGAGTGGATTGCCTGAGCCATAACAAATTTTCGATATGATTGGTTTGTTGAGATGTGCTATCACTAAGTTTAAAAGTGATAGGGATATAACAATGACTACCGTGATCGAAACTCAGATGTTGATTCGGCGTTCTGTCAATATTGTGTTTAATGCTTTTATTGATCCACTCATAACCACCAAGTTTTGGTTTAGTCAGTCTTCGGGCTATTTAGAAAAAGGCGCAATGGTCGATTGGACATGGGATAAATACCAAATTACACACTCGACTCATGTCCTACAAGTCGTTGAAAATGAGCTGATCTGCATCGAATGGGGCACGCCTAAAACTAAAGTAGATTTTGTATTTGAAAAAATCGACAGCATGAATACCTATGTGATCATTCGAAACTATGATATTGAGTTACAGGGTAATGAGCTGATTCATTATGTGATGGATGCAACAGGTGGCTTTACTACAGTGCTAGATGGTGCCAAGGCATGGCTTGAATACGATATCCAGCTCAACTTGGTTGAAGATAAATTTCCACCTTTTGAACTGCGTTCACATCAGTGATCTTTTTTAGAGCGCTCTTCTTTAAACTCAAAATAGTTCCCAAGCTGCTGTTTGGCCTTATCACGTAATTTCTTTTTGATATACAGCACCAAGGCAAAACAGGTGGTGGTCAGCGTTAACATTAGGCTGTTCATGAAACTCATCATAGAGCTAACATAGCCAATAGTAGTAAGTCGGTGCATCATCTTGATGACTTGTGGGCTACTTTCAACGCCTGTAATGGCCCACGTGCACAAGTGTTCACAGTTATTGATAATAAGATGGTAGTTGTTTTCATGCATGCGTGAGCGCATACGGCGAACCACTTTACGGCCTTTATATTTGGGGTCTTGGTACTGATTGACTGTAATTTTACGTCCGTGGCTAAAGTTCTCGATGGAAGTGATTTCAATCGGATGCTTTTTAAAAAGATGTGCAAAACCTGAATAATGGATCACACGTCCACGCCCCGCATATATGCCGTGATGCGTATAGCCAAAATGTTTGACTATAAGATGAGCCCCCAAGGGGTAGTGGACTTTTTGTTGTTGCATGCCTAATACGTGCTAATTCATTACAGTTGTCTTTTATCTGTATTTTAAAGCTTCTGCTGGGAATTAGCGACTGTTTAGTGGGTTTTCAGTTATTTGAGTTTACGATGATAGAAATAAAAGAGACCGATTGGAAAGGAGCATCTAGCTTTTCTGATTACATTAAAAAAGGATGCAAGCATCCTCTTTTAAGATGAAGTAGTGTTTATTGATCCACTAGACCTAAAAGTGAGTTTTGGGTACTGCACATGCGTGTTGCTTCTTCAGTGTTCATCGCTTTCACGTCTTCTTCAAATTTCTTTTTTTGTTCTTTGAGTTGTTCTTCAGGTAAACCCATTTGCTCGGCAAGTTTTTCCATTTTTTCCCAAGACTCAACACAAGCTTTCGGCATCTTGCTACATGCTGTTAAAGATAAAAGGGTAATACATGTGCTGATTATGAGTGGTTTTTTCATTACTTAACCTTTTAATTTTCAAACATTATTGATTTTTATATTGAGCCTGTAAGGTAACAAAAATTTAAGACTTTGTATAATATTTAAACGTGCAAAGTGTGCTGTGCTTCATATACCGTGGTTTTTTATAAGGCGAATGATGTACAGACATTAAAAAAGGCACTTAGATCAATTTAAGTGCCTTTTTGATGAATATTCAGTGACTCTACTACTGTAGAGGTCGATGCTGAAGTTCATTTAACTCCTTACGGCCATAGCCACGAGAAGCTAATACTTTTTTAATCCCAACAATCACGTCTTCATCGGTCGCTGTTTTAAGCTTTTCGATGAGCTGTTCATTGGTTTTACAAGAGCAGTCATTTTCAACACAAGCAATTTGATTTTTATGCTCGTTTTGCTGTTCATTTGAAAACAGCTTTTGCCAAAAACTCATATAGACTTCATTTACAACCTAACATAGGGTGAAATATAACCAATCTGTAAAATAATGCAAGTCAGCGTGAGAGATAAAAGCAGCGATCGATGTCGAAAAATTCCGATTATAGCGCAAGGTATTAACGTTATTATGACAGTTGAAATACTTGCATTTTATATAAGCTTATCTTTTTTCATGAAAATTAAAAAAGAAGCTCATTTGAGCTTCTTTTTTATACGGTTTGAGTTGCAACAAATTGTTTAAATTTTTTCCAGCAAAACCCCAGACTCGACATGATGCGTATAGGGGAATTGGTCAAACAACGCAAACTGTGAAATTTTATGGGTTTGGCTGAGTGTTTGTAAGTTGTCATGCAAGGTGTCAGGATTACACGAAATATAGATGATTCGTTCAAAACGCTGAATCAATTTTAAGGTTTCATCATCAATACCCGCACGCGGTGGGTCAACAAACACCGTATCGAATTCATAGCTGCTCATATCGATATTTGCTTCTTGTAAGCGACGGAATTCGCGCTCGCCGTTATAGGCTTGTGTGAAGTCTTCTGCCGATAAACGCGCGACTTGAATATTATCGATGTGGTTTTGTTCGATGTTCCACTGTGCTGCATACACAGAGGACTTAGCTAGCTCAGTGGCTAAAACACGGTTGAAACGGGTTGAAAGCGGTAGGGTAAAGTTACCATTGCCGCAGTAAAGTTCTAACAAATCTTTGTTCGACTGCTGTGCAGCATTACAGGCCCATTCGAGCATTTTTTGGCAGACTTGCGCATTGGGCTGCGTAAAGCTGCTTTCAATTTGTTTGTACTGATATTTGCGCTCAAAAACTTGTAGTTCTTCCACCACAAATTCATCAGTGAGTACCACTTTTTGACCACGGCTACGGCCAATCAACTTAATATTTAATTTTTCTGAAAGTTGTTTGGCTAAAACCTGCCATTGTTCATCGAGTGGGCAGCGATAAATCAGTGAAACCAGCATTTCACCCTTTAAGGTTGCTAAGAAATGCACTTCAAATAGGCGTTTTGAGAGGAGATCATTGCTTTTCAATGCTGCCAATAAAACAGGCATGAGCTGATTAATACTGGCATCAGCGATTGGGAAGTCATCAATACGAATGACTTTTTTCTGATTGTCTTCATCGCGTTCAAACATGGCATAAAACATATCATCTTCGGTATGCCAAATACGGAATTCTGCACGCATGCGAAAGTGTTTTTCAGGAGATTGAAAAACTTCAAGCGAAGGTGGAGTGAGTTCAGCAAATTGAGCTGTAATTCGTTCAATTTTGGCGTCAAGTTGTTGTTGATAAGAAGAAGTCATATGCAGTAAAAATCGCAAACATATAGAAAAAAGAGATGGTAACAAAGTTTGCCGAATTAGCCTAAAGATATTCAGCAAAAGCGTGGGGTTTATTCATGTTAAAGATGGTTTGATACTTTGCTATATCGGAAATTATCGAGCAGATTAAGCCAAACCGAGTCGCATAAAAAATGCCAAGTAAACAGACCAGGAGATGTTGACTTGGCAATAGAGGAAACACAGTAATAAACCTGTAGTCCCGATAAGAGCTACAGGTTTAAATTCGGCTTAGTTCAAAGTCATGAGACTTGCATTACCACCAGCAGCTGCAGTGTTAACACTAATAGCGCGCTCAATCACAAAGCGTTCTAAAGGAATGGCAGTTTGTGATGGGCTAAGATGAGTAATGCCTACAATCGCACCTTGACGCTCAGCAATCTGCTGTTGCAGAGCTAAAAGCTGCGCCGTTGTACCATGATGTAATACTGCATCAAAAGCATCAGTTTTGATGTCTTTGATGACATGGAACGCTTGAGCCAATGCTTTAGGCATGCTTGGCATGTGTTTTAACACAAAGCTGTTATCTGAAAGCACTGCTGGACGGCTACCAACTGCAAAAATTGCATTCAACTGTTGTAGTTGATCCGCTTCTTGTTCAGCTAATGACAAGACTGCATGACGCGGAATCACCATGTATTGGTTGCTTTCACCAGTCGGACCTTGCAGCTCGTAATGATGACCTGAACAGAAGTTCTCAATTTTTGCCAATTTCACTGCTGGGAAGGCTTTAGCTGCCCACTCAAGGAACAATGCAGAGTTGCTGAACTCGACTTGAGGGTTCAAATCAGCACCTGTTGCAAATGGTTTATTCAACTTTTTCGCAGAACAGTTTTGCATTAGGCGATATAGATAAATTGGACCACCCGCTTTAGGGCCTGTACCTGATAAACCTTCGCCACCAAAAGGTTGTACACCGACAACTGCACCCACGATGTTACGGTTGATGTAGAGGTTACCTACTTCAGCATGGGTCATTACAGTTTGAATGGTCTCGTCAATACGGGTATGTAGACCCATCGTCAGGCCATAGCCTTTGCTGTTGATGTGCTCAAGTAGCTGTTTGAGTGAACCTTGGTTAAAGCGAATCACGTGCAGCACTGGACCAAACACTTCGCGCTCTAAATCATTGAGATTTGGTAACTCAATTAGTGTTGGTATAATGAACGTGCCTGCATCTAGTTCAGAGTCTTGAGTATCATTACGCATCAACTGGTGTACGCGATGACCTTTTTGGCGCATCTTGTCGATGTGCTTTTGAATGTTTTCTTGCGCTTCAGCATCAATCACAGGGCCAATATCAGTTTTAAGTAGATATGGGTTGCCCACTTGAAGTTGTTGCATTGCACCTTTAAGCATTTGAATCACAGCATCGGCATTGTCTTCTTGTACACACAGTACGCGAAGGGCAGAACAACGTTGACCTGCGCTGTCATAAGCTGAACTGACGACATCAAGTACAACTTGCTCAGTCAATGCTGATGAGTCAACGATCATGGCATTTTGACCGCCTGTTTCAGCAATCAGGGGAATGCTTTCACCAGTTTTGCTTAGACGCTTCGCCACAGTTTTTTGCAAAATCTTAGCAACTTCAGTAGAACCTGTGAACATGATGCCTTGAACTTGCTCGGCTGCACTGAGTTGTGCACCCACAGTTTCACCGCGACCCGGCATCAGCTGTACAGCAGCTTGAGGCACACCCGCTTGCCATAAGATTTGAATTGCTTGAGCTGCGATCAATGGTGTTTGTTCAGCTGGTTTAGCAATCACGGTATTACCCGCAACCAATGCAGCAGCAACCTGACCTGTGAAGATGGCCAATGGGAAGTTCCATGGGCTAATGCATAGCATAGTGCCTAAAGGCTCAACTTCTGCGTTTGCATCTAGATCAATCATTTGCGTTGCGTAGTAGCGTAAGAAATCTACAGCTTCACGAACTTCTGCAATAGCATTGGCATACGTTTTACCACTTTCACGGCAAAGTAAAACCATCAGTTCTTCTAAGCGAGCTTCCATTAGGTCAGCAGCGCGAAGTAGGTAACTTGCACGGGTGTCTTTAGCCGTACGTGCCCAAATGTCTTGAACAGCCTGCGCATTGTTTAATGCTTGCTCAACTTGTTCAGTTGTTGCTTCTTGTACATAACCCACAACATCTGAGTGACGTGCTGGGTTGATAATGCTTTGCGGAGCAACGGCGTCATTGGTCTGAAAGTGCTCACCCATTGGTGCAGCAGACCATTGGTGCTTAGCAAACTGTTGAGCTGTTTGGTTCAGATGAATTAATGCAGAGTCATTTGCAAGGTCTAAACCTTTGGAGTTTGCACGTAGCTGCCCATAAAGCTCAGCAGGAAGTGGAATCGAAAGGTGCTTTTGACCCACGATATTTTCACGTTTTGCACTGCTTAAAATGGTTTGAGTTGGGTTTTCAATCAAATCATCAATTGCGAGTGACTTGTCTGCAATACGGTTGACAAAAGAGGTGTTTGCACCATTTTCAAGTAAACGACGTACAAGATAAGCCAATAGTGTTTCATGGTTGCCCACTGGCGCATAAATACGGCACGGTACACCCAGTTTTTTATCTTGCTTTTCACCGACCACTTGTTCATACAGTGGCTCGCCCATGCCGTGTAAGCATTGGAACTCGTACTGACCCACGTAGTATTTCTCTGGGTTGGCCATTTCATAAATGGTCGCCAAGGTTTGCGCATTGTGCGTTGCAAACTGTGGGTAGATTTGTTCTGGTGCAGCCAATAATTTTTTCGCACACGCGATATACGACAAGTCTGTATGTACTTTACGGGTAAATACAGGGTAGTCGGTCATCCCTTCGATTTGTGCTTTCTTGATTTCGCTGTCCCAGTACGCGCCTTTCACCAAACGGATCATTAAGCGTTTTTCGCTACGTTTAGCCAAGTCTACGATGTAGTCAACCACGTAGAAACAACGTTTTTGATACGCTTGGATAACGAAACCAATGCCTTTCCAGTCTTTGAGTTCTGGTTCAAAGCATAGACGTTCAAGCATTTCTAAAGAAATTTCTAAACGCTCAGATTCTTCGGCATCGATATTTAAACCGATGTTATAGCCGCGTGCTAATTTAGCAAGGGTAAAGACTTTGCCGTACAACTCTTCATGCATACGTGCAACTTGTGCACGTTGGTAGCGAGGGTGTAGAGCAGATAATTTAATTGAAATACCCGGGCCGTCATAAACATCTTTGTCTTTTGATGCTTGACCAATGGCATGAATGGCATCGGTATAGTCTTTCATATAACGATTAGCATCATGATCGGTCAGTGCCGCTTCACCCAGCATGTCGTATGAATAGCGGAAGCCTTTTTCCTCAAGACGTTCAGCGTGTTGTAATGCTTCACCAATGGTTTCGCCAGTCACAAACTGTTCGCCCATCATACGCATAGCTACATCAACCGCTTTACGGATGATGCCACGACCACTACGTGCCAATAAGCCTGTTAAAGTGCCTGATAAGCTATTTTGCTTTGGTGTTTCCATGAGCTTGCCAGTCAGCATGAGACCCCATGCTGCCGCATTGACAAACATCAGGTTACTTTGACCAACGTGCTCTTTCCAGTTGCCTTGGTTGATTTTGTCTTTAATCAATAGGTCACGTGTCGCCATGTCAGGAATACGAAGCAATGCTTCAGCTAAACACATCAATGCGATGCCTTCTTGAGAAGACAATGCAAATTCTTGTAAGAGACCCTGTACAATACCTGCTTTACCGCTGCCGCTTTTACGTTCACGTAAAGTATGAGCCAAATCAAACGCAAGTTCATGAATGCGTTGATTCATCTCGTCAGAGATTTTGCTGTGGTCTAATAAGTTTTGAACACAGTCAGTTTCGGCACGTCGCCAAGCGGTATTGATTTCAACTTCAAGCTCACTTTTTTCTTTGAATTCGGTAATATATTCAAATTGAGTTTGAGCGTCGTTGAAATGCGTATTGCTTTCCATCATATTCATGCCTACATCCTGTGCATACAATAATGTGTTGAGAGATCTATAGTAATTAATTTATGATTACAGAAAGAATACCGAATAACTCACTATAATTTGTATGCTATTTAGAGATTAATTCAGATGACGAGCCCAATTTTTAGCTTGGACCGAACAGATATCAAAATATTAGATATTCTTCAAAGAGATGGAAAAATATCGAATATTAAACTTGCCGAAGAAGTGAACTTATCAGCGACAGCTGCTTTGGCTCGGGTGCAAAAATTAACCAAGGAAGGCTTTATTTTGAATTATGAAGCACGCTTAAATCCAAACATGCTGAATGCCAGTTTTGTGGTTTTTGTTGAGATACTTTTGGATAAAACCACGCCACATGTCTTGGAAGATTTTCGCCATGCCGTACTACAGCATGATGAAATTGTGGAATGTCATATGACCAGTGGGGGCTTTGATTTTGTGGTGAAGATTCGTTGTGCCAGTATGGATGAGTTCCGAAAAATCTCAGGTCAAGTCTTGTGGCAACTGCCGGGCGTTAAAGAAACACGCAGTTATCCCGTGATGGAAGTCATCAAAGAAAGCTCACGTATTCAACTCAAATACAAACCTTTGTCGAAATAATTGAGTGCATGAGATGCAAAAAAAAAAGGGGCTTAAAAGCCCCTTTTTTTTGTTGGTCTACACGTTCAATTAACGTTGTGTAGATTCTTCTTTCATTTCAGCCATGGCTTGTTTGTACATGCTGTCTGCTTGTTCAAAGCGTTGTACTACTTCAGCTTCAGGGGCTTTACCCATTAAGCTTACAACTACAATGCTGATCCAAGAGAAGATGAAGCCTGGAATAATTTCATATAGACCTAAGTGTCCTAATGCATTTTTCCATACAATCACAGTTACCGCACCAACAATAATACCTGCAATAGCACCATTCAAGGTCATGCGCTTCCAGAACAAAGACAAGATAATCAGTGGACCAAATGCCGCACCAAAACCTGCCCATGCATAAGCTACAAGGCCTAGAACTTTACTGTCAGGGTTGCTTGCTAAGCAAATTGCAAGAACAGCAACTGCAAGAACCATGAAACGACCCACCCAGACCAATTCTTTTTGAGAAGCGGTTTTACGGATGAATGCTTTGTACATGTCTTCTGTCAATGTTGTAGAACAAACCAGTAACTGACAGCTTAATGTACTCATCACCGCAGCTAAAATTGCAGCTAAAACAATGCCTGCAATCCATGGGTTGAATAATATTTTAGTTAGTTCCATGAACACAGTTTCTGGGTTTTGAGAAACCACAGCCGCCAGTTCAGGGTGTTGTTGGAAGTAAGCAATCGCAATAAAACCTGCACCGACTGCACCACCTAGACATAAAATCATCCATGTCATACCAATGCGACGCGCAGCAGGAATTGTTTTCACAGAGTCTGCAGCCATGAAGCGCACTAAAATGTGTGGCTGACCAAAATAGCCTAAGCCCCATGCCAATGATGACAGGATGGCAACAGTGCTGAGCTCAGAGACAATGTGCATTGCTTGTGGGCGAGCAGTTTCAAGTAGGACTGAAAACTGTGCAGCATTACCATCAATCGCAAGATAAGTCATGATTGGGGTAAGCAGCAGAGCAAAAATCATTAAGCCTGCTTGGAAGGTGTCTGTCCAACTAATAGCAAGGAAGCCGCCGATACATACATAACTGATGGTTGCAATTGCGCTAATCCAAAGAGCAGTGGTGTAATCCCAACCAAAAATGCTTTCAAATAAACGTGAGCCAGCGACCATGCCTGAAGCACAGTAAATCGCGAAGAATACTAAAATAACGATCGCTGAGATCATACGCAAGATACGTTTACGATCTGCGAAACGACCTGTGAAATAATCAGGCAGGGTGAGGGCATTGTTTTGGACTTCAGTATGTACACGTAAACGTCCTGCAACCAATAACCAGTTGAGCCATGCACCAATGATCAGACCTACAGCAATCCACGCTTCAGACAAACCAGACAAATAAATTGCGCCCGGTAAGCCCATCAGTAACCAGCCACTCATGTCTGATGCACCTGCAGAAAGCGCAGTAACTACACTTCCTAAGCTACGACCACCTAAGATGTAATCATCAAAGTTGTTTGTGGACTTGTATGCATACAAACCGATGCCAACCATGGCAATGATATAAACTAAAAATGTGACGAGGGTGGGGTTAATTTGACTCATAGGCATTCCTTGGCAAAATCCGACTTGGGAGATTTTTTAATCGCTTTGTTTGAGACGGCGATTCAAGCATAAAAATAAAATTACACTCTGTAACAGTTGTAAGGTGTTTTTGTATATTTTGTGTAATTATTAATTGTTTTTTAAAATTAAACAATAAGTTGTTGAAAATATGTTGTTTATTGGTCAATTATTATTCTTTTTTATAGGGTGAATGAAATTCTAAGCATTTATTTCGTAAAATCAGCGGGCTAGTTATAATTTATGATTTTTTATTGCTTACGAAAAATTACATTACCTACAAAACAGGTGTATTTACATATAAAGTGTTTCATTTATGAAATGTATTTACAGTCGTGAAATAGTTAGAAAAGACGAATATTTCACCATTGAACTAATTTTGTTAAGGCATTCATACTTTGAGTGCATTGGAAAACTTTCAAATTTCTAATTAGAAAAAAGGAATTCAATGGCATTTTCTGCTTGCTTTGGAACAAGTGAAAATAGCGTCGGTATAAATTAACTGCAAATTTGACAAAATTTCTCCTGAAATTGTGCAGGCCATTGCGGGGGCATGTGAGCAATTGAGCCAAACTCCTGAAAATTGGACATACGCTTTCCCTATAGATGTCTATAAAGTTGGGGTGGGCACCTCAATTAATATGAATAGCAACAAAGTGCTGGCCAATCTTGCATTAAAGCATGTATTCCTTTCTTAAGGTAAATACGAGGTTCTTCAACCAAAAGACCTTGTGACTAAATATCAATTGACCAATACTTTCTACAGTGGCGCTATGTTTAGCAATTAATTAGTGTTGGTATTTTAATCGAATCTTAGGTCATGTGAAATGGGTAAACAGTGTATTGCGGAAAACAAAACAGTTCAGTGAGTGGTATTGGAGAAAGGGTTGTTGACTTAATAACCCTTAGGTCACATTTTCTCATTTGAAACTTGGCTGCTGAGTTGACGCCTAAGGTTGTATCTTTAGCATACGCTAGCTAGAACATTTATAACTATATATAGGTATAAAAGTAGTCAATGCGCTGCTTTTATACTTTTTAGCCGATACAAGCTAACAAAAGGTAGCAGTTAGAACTACAATAAGCTTGAGTGAAGAACCATGATTAAATGTCTATGCTGAGTAAATTAAGCCAATTATTTAAATTAAAGAAAGATGCGCCAGAACAACTTTTTTTGCAGCAGCATCAGATTGAATATAATGATGAAAAAGGCTTTATCATTGAAGGTATTGTGCTAAATGCCATACATGCTGAACGTTTGGTCTATTTTTCAAATCGTAGAATTAGTGAGTTTGATGATCTTAATGCACTTTTTTATAGTGCTATGCTAATCAATGAGAAAATCGACTTAGAAATTGCCAATGAACGATTTGTCGCACGTTTAGGTAATAATCTAGAAAACTTAACTGAGCTAAAGCGAATGATTAAGCTACTTAATGACTATTATTACCAGTTTATACGTGACAAAAAATAAGTCTTTTAAAAGCCATAAATTTGAGTTGTAAAAAGGACTTAGCGCTAGATTGATGTTGTTGTTGTCGTGAAAAATAACATGCAGCGAGAGGACATCATGCTAGTATATGACGCATGTTTTTAAACGCTAAAGCCATGTCCATGTTCCAAGAAGAAATCTCCCAACTGAATGTGCAACAACTAAAAACAGGCGAAAAACGTTGGCTGGGAAATTTGCTCGGCTCTTCAGCTGCATTATTCATTCAAACGTTAAGTACACAAAATAAAAAGCTCTTTGTAGTTGTGGCGAAAAATAATCAACACTTAGCACAACTCGAAAGTGAATTTGAATTTTACGGTATTCGACCGACCATTTTCCCAGACTGGGAAATTCTGCCTTATGATCGTTTATCTCCTCATCAAGATATTGTATCTGAGCGTCTCGCAATTTTATCCAATATGCCGCAAACAGGTGTCTTACTGATTTCGGCTTCGACCTTGGCGCAGCGTGTAGCGCCGACTTCGTGGGTTTTGGGAGAACACTTTGATATTCACGTCGGTCAAAAGTTTGAATTAGAACAGCAAAAGAAGCGTTTGATTCAAGCAGGCTATCATTTGGTCGACACAGTATATGACCATGGTGAATTTGCGGTTCGGGGTAGCATTATGGATATCTATGCCTCAGGTCAAGCTGCACCAATTCGCATAGATTTGTTTGATGATGAAATTGAAACCCTTAAATTTTTTGATCCTGAAACACAGCGCACTACGCAAAACTTAAAACAGTTTTCCGTATTACCAGCTAAAGAGTTTCCTTTAAAAGAGGCACGCAGCATATTTCGTGATCGCTATGCAGAAATGTTTCCGACGGCAAATCCAAAGAAAAATCCAATTTATCAGGATGTGTTAGAAGGGATTGCCTCACCAGGGATTGAGTTCTATTTCCCACTATTTTTCAGTGCTGCGCAGATGGAAGCTCAAAGCACACTGCTTTCATACTTACCAAATCATTCCATTGTCATTACAGATAGGCAAGTTGATGATGGTTTAGATAGTTTTTGGAAAGAAATCGATCGACGTTATGAAGACCGTCGCCATAATGTTGATCAGCCAATTTTAGCCCCTAACCAGCTTTTTATTTCGACCAATCAAGTTTTAGAACAGCTCAATACCTTTCCACGTATTATTGCCTCAGTCGAGGCTTTTGATCTAAAAGCGGGTGTGACCAATTTAAATACTGAACTTCCACCACGTTTAGCGGTCGATCCTAAAAATGAAAAGCCCTTTCACGCGGTTAAACAGTATATTGATGCTGCTAACCATCCAGTATTACTGGTTGCTGAAAGTGCGGGGCGTCGTGAAACTTTAAAAGATGCATTGCGCGCCACATTGGGAGAGATTCCTAATGTCGAGAATTTTGCTGAATTTCAAAAATCTTTACATGCCATTGCAATTACCAGTGCGCCCTTAGAGCGTGGCTTGGTATTAAAAGACAGCATTAGCATCATTTCTGAAAATCAGTTGTATGAGCATCGCGTTGTACAGCGCCGTCGTAAACGCCAGCAAGAGGTTTCGGAAGAGTTTCTCATCCGCAGTTTGACTGAGTTGAGTATGGGTGCGCCGGTGGTGCACATCGACTATGGTGTGGGGCGTTATGCGGGCTTAGTCACTTTAAGCATTGATGATCAAGACTATGAGTTCTTGCAGCTTGATTATGCCGATGCCGCCAAAGTTTATGTTCCTGTCACCAATTTACATTTGATCAGCCGTTATAGCGGCGGCGACCCAGACTTAGCACCCTTGCATAAGTTGGGTACAGATGCTTGGAGTAAAGCAAAGCGTAAAGCATTGGAGCAAATCCATGATGTAGCAGCGGAGCTATTGCATATCCAAGCCCGTCGCCAAGCGAAGCCAGGTTTTGGTTTTGAGTTGGATCAAGGTCAATATATGCAGTTTGCCAGTGGCTTTGCCTATGAGGAAACACTCGATCAAGCCAATGCGATTGAAGCGACTTTGTATGATATGCAATTGGCTAAACCGATGGATCGCTTGGTCTGTGGTGATGTGGGCTTTGGTAAAACCGAAGTTGCGATGCGCGCAGCATTCTTAGCCGTGCAGAACAACAAACAAGTGGCCGTTTTGGTGCCGACGACGTTGCTGGCCCAACAGCATTATGAGTCGTTTAAAGACCGTTTTGCAGACTGGCCTATTCGTATCGAAGTTTTATCGCGTTTTGGCAGCAGTAAATCACATACCAAAACGATCGAAGACTTAGCTGAGGGCAAAGTCGACATCGTGATTGGTACGCATAAAATTCTACAAGAAAGTGTCCAGTTTAAAGACTTA
The DNA here is from genome assembly GCF_013391465.1 of Acinetobacter sp. SwsAc2. Taxonomy (NCBI): domain Bacteria; kingdom Pseudomonadati; phylum Pseudomonadota; class Gammaproteobacteria; order Moraxellales; family Moraxellaceae; genus Acinetobacter; species Acinetobacter sp. SwsAc2. Next base: position 107,096 of record NZ_JACBEZ010000003.1, read on the forward strand.
GGCTTAATGATTGTGGATGAAGAACACCGCTTCGGTGTACGTGATAAAGAGCGGATTAAAGCAATGCGTGCAGATGTGGATATGTTGACTCTGACTGCAACTCCAATTCCACGGACTTTAAATATGGCCTTTAGTGGCATGCGTGATCTATCCATTATTGCTACACCACCTGCACGACGTTTAGCGGTAAAAACGTTTGTGCAAGAACATACGGGTGATTCAGTTAAAGAAGCTATCTTGCGTGAGTTACTGCGTGGTGGCCAAGTTTATTTCTTGCATAATGAGGTCGAAACCATTGAGCGTGCAGCGGAAAGTCTTCGAGAGTTGGTCCCTGAGGCACGTGTGGCTGTTGCACATGGTCAAATGCGTGAACGCGAGTTAGAACAAGTCATGCAACAGTTCTACCATAAAGAATATAACGTGCTGGTCTGCTCAACCATTATTGAAACAGGGATTGATGTTCCGAATGCCAATACCATTTTAATTGAGCGGGCAGATAAGCTGGGTTTAGCGCAGTTGCATCAACTACGTGGGCGTGTAGGGCGCTCGCATCACCAAGCTTATGCCTATCTGTTGGTGCCATCCATCAAAGGATTAAAAGGTGATGCTGAAAAACGTCTGGATGCGATTCAGCGGGCATCGACATTAGGTGCGGGCTTTATGTTAGCGACGGAAGACTTAGAAATTCGCGGAGCGGGTGAGCTACTTGGCGAGCAACAAAGTGGTTCAATGCAAGCCATTGGCTATAGCTTATATATGGAGATGCTCGAAAAGGCGACCAAAGCCATTCAAAAGGGCAAAACCCCAAATTTCGATGCGCCACTCTCACTGACCGCAGAAATCAATTTACATATGCCGGCCTTGATTCCAGATGAATATCTGGGAGATGTCCATCAGCGTTTATTGTTCTATAAGCGTATTAGTAATACGGACAGTCAGGAAAGACTCGATAACATTCGTATGGAGTTGATTGACCGTTTTGGGATACCACCACAACCTGTAAAGCAGCTTTTTGCTGTACATCAGATGCGTTTGAAAGCAGAAACACTGGGCATTATCAAAGTGGATATTTCTGCCAATGGTGGTACGATTGAATTTTCACCAGATACTCCTGTTCAGGCAATCAGTATTATTCAGATGATGCAAAAACACCCGACCTTTTTTAGGATGGAAGGTGGTCAGCGCTTAAAGGTCATGGTCATACTAGAGGAATATGAAAAACGGATTCAATTTATCAATGACTTATTGGAAAGTTTGTTGAAAGAGTTGCATTAAAATTTAGTTTTAATTTGCTGTGATTTCATGCAGATATCTGGTCTTTCTTGCGCACTTGCGCTATAAAAAGAAAGACTTGATTTTTTGATGAAATTTATTAAAGTAATAAATGTGATGTGGTTCAAAGTAAAACGTAGTTTATTTGTGTTGAAACACATTGCTTACAATATTCACCTCTGATTGGATGTGATAGTATTAGCCATTATTCTAATTTGCATCATTTATAAAGATATGTTTAGTTTGCATCCACAACTTGCTCAAGATACGTTTTTTGTAGGCGACTTTCCACTTTCAACATGTCGCTTAATGAATGATATGCAATTCCCGTGGCTAATTTTAATTCCACGCGTGTCAGGCATCACTGAGTTATATGAGCTTAGTCAAGCCGACCAAGAACAGTTTTTACGTGAGTCAAGCTGGTTATCAAGCCAATTGGCTCGTGTATTCCGTGCTGACAAAATGAATGTTGCTGCTTTAGGTAATATGGTTCCGCAGCTCCATTTTCACCATGTTGTACGTTATCAAAACGATGTCGCATGGCCAAAACCAGTTTGGGGTACTGCCGCTGTTCCTTATAGCAATGAAGTGCTTGCGCATATGCGTCAAACTTTAATGCTTGCACTACGTGGCCAAGGTGATATGCCATTCGATTGGCGTATGGACTAATACACGTGAGAAATCAAATCAGGGATGATTTGATCGTGCGCATAGTGGGGAACGAGCAGTGCCATTAGACGATTGGTTATCTAAAGAGCCCAAACAATTTGAATATTTCCATCGTGTGATGGGATATGGCATGCTGTCTTTAATAACCATCGTCTATCATTATACGATGGCAGATACGCAATATCAGATTTATGTGCCGCTGCTGTTGCTCATTGTGTTATTGATCACACCGCCATTTTCAAGGTGGTTAGGTTATCGCTTCAATAATACGATGCGACGCGGTGTGATGTTTGTGATTGATATTATCATTACAGCGATCATTTTAGCCGCTGTACATCTCAGTATCGTACTCACATTTTTAACCATTTTTGCTATGCTTTACACGGCTATTAGCAATAAAATTTCTTTTTTGATGGTGTCTTTGGCCAGTCTGATTGGGGTGGTTGTCTTTTATATCTCAATTATCTTTGTCTTTGGTTTTGGTGAGTATTTCGAGGCTACTAGTACCGAACTGATCGTATTGGGCTTTTTGTGCCTCACCACTTATTTTGGCGTGGGTAGCTATTATCAGCGCAACCAAATGCAAGACATATACCGCCGCAAAAATCACTATTTTGATCAGATGAACCGTTATATGGAGTTTGCCAATCAACTGAGTCGCTATGCACCAGTTCAGTTGTGGCAATCGATTATGAAGGGTGAGTCTGAAGCGAAAATTGAATACAAGCGTAAGAAACTGACAGTTTTCTTTTCAGATATTCAGGGCTTTACAGAGCTTTCTGAAAGCTTAATTCCGGATGATTTAGCATTCCTACTCAATGATTATTTAAAACACATGACCGAGATTGCGAAGCAATATGAAGGTACTGTGGATAAATTCATGGGGGATGCAATTTTAGTGTTCTTTGGTGACCCTAATTCTGAAGGTGTAGAGCGTGATGCTCAAAACTGTTTGGAAATGGCTATGGCGATGCGTCAGCAAATGAAAATCCTGCGCGAACGTTGGGTGAAAATGGGTTATCCACCATTGCATATTCGTATGGGAATTTCTACAGGGTATTGCCACGTAGGGAACTATGGTGCGTCGCACCGTATGGCTTATACCATTGTTGGTCGTGATGTAAACCTTGCTGCACGTTTACAAAGTGCAGCGCAAGTGGATGAAATCTTAATTTCGGACGATACACATAATTTAGTAAAAAATGATTATCTTTGTGCACCGAAAGCGCCAATTTTCCTTAAGGGAATTAAAGGTGCTGTGAAGACGTGGCAAGTCGTTGAAAAATATACCTCGCAAAAATCAGATTATCAACGCTGGTTTGATTATGAATATAAAGGGTTTCATTTACTGCTGAACTTAGATGAAGTGCAAAATTTTGAATATCCGCAGTTAATTCAAGTCTTAGAAAAAATGATTCAACGCATTCAAACCCAACAGAAGATGACCAACTCGCAAGGTATCGTCAAACTCAATCTTGAAGATGAAGTAATAGAGCCTGTTCAAAAAAATGAATATCATTAACTTGATGGTGTGAGATACAAAAGTAAGAGTCGTAAAAAAGCCACTACAATGAGTGGCTTTTTTACGCTTTGAAAATTAGTGATTTTCAGACGCGTGGTTAATTGTGTATTTAGGAATTTCAACTTCTAAGTCTTCATCCACTAACTTCACTTGGCAAGACAAACGAGAGTCCGGCTCTAAGCCCCAAGCACGATCCAGTAGATCGGCTTCAACATCATTCATTTCTTCTAAGCTGTCGAAGCCTTTACGCACCACAACGTGACAGGTTGTACATGCAGCGGACATATCGCACGCATGTTCAATCTTGATTCCATTTTTCAGTAAGCTTTCACAAAGATTCGCATTCTGTTCAACTTCAAACTCAGCACCTTCTGGGCAGATTTGCGCATGTGGGAGAACTTTAATACGTGGCATAGTCTTTACCTATAAATTAGTTTGAGTTTGACCAGTCGTCGAGTTTTGTGCCTTTCAGCGCTGCATCGATATGCTGATTCATACGTGCTGCTGCAAAAGCATCACTGTATATTTTAAGCTGTTCAACAGCAGATTCAATTGCTTTGACTTCTGTTGTTTCAAGTGTTGCTTCTAATGAAGTTTTGGCCGCATTTAATGCAACTTGTTGTTCATTCGTGAGCAGGTGAGCATCCACTTTCAAGGCTTGCTCTAAAGCTTCGAGTTCGCGTTTTGCTTCAACTTTGGTTTCTTGTAAGTGACGAAGATTTTTATCTTCTTCAGCAAACTTATAACCATCAAGCAGTAAGCGCTCCATGTCACTATCAGCCAAACCATATGATGGTTTGATGTCAATTTGTGCATGTACGCCAGAGGTTGTTTCTTTAGCTGAAACCGTCAGTAGGCCATCGGCATCCACTTGGAAGGTCACTTCAATACGCGCTTGACCCGCAGTCATTGGTGGAATACCGCGAAGGACAAAACGACCTAAGCTACGACAATGCTCAACCAAATCACGCTCACCTTGAACCACATGAATCAACATCGCTGTTTGGCCATCTTGGTAGGTGGTGAACTCTTGGCGACGTGCAACTGGGATTGCGGTATTGCGTGAAATAAGACGCTCAACCAAGCCCCCCATGGTTTCTAGACCGAGAGAAAGAGGAGTTACATCAAGCAGTAATGCACCATCGGCTGTGTTTCCAATCAACTGATTGGCTGTAATCGATGCACCAATAGCAACAACTTCGTCTGGGTTGATGGTACACAATGGCTCTTGAGCAAATACATCGCGTACAGCGTTTTGTACAGCATAAGAGCGAGTTGAGCCACCGACCAAAACCACGTTTTGAATGTCGCTGAGTTCAAGTTTGGCATCGCGGAGGACGCGTTTGCACACACTAATCGTTTTATCTAAAGCAACTTTGATAATGCTTTCAAATGTCGCACGATCAAGCGTTAAGCTATGCTCTAGGACTTGTAAATGAACGCTTTCTGCGTCGGTTAAAGCTTCTTTGGCTTTACGTGCAGCAACTAAAACGTGTGCATATTCAGTGTCATCGAACTGCTCAATGTTGAGTTCTTTTTTCGCCCATTTTACGATTAAACGGTCAAGGTCATCACCACCTAATGCAGTGTGACCACCCGTCGCTAACACTTCAAACACGCCTTGTGAAAAGCGTAAAATTGAAACGTCAAAGGTACCGCCACCCAAGTCATAAATCACATAGTTGTGATCATGCGCAAGATTGGTTTCTTGGTCGAGACCATAGGCAACTGCAGCAGCAGTAGGCTCATTTAAAAGACGTAATACGTTTAAACCCGCAAGTTGTGCGGCATCACGTGTCGCTTGACGCTGAGCTTCATCGAAGTATGCAGGAACAGTAATCACTGCACCATTGACTTCATTTTTTAAGCTCGCTTCAGCACGATCTTTCAGTTGCTTTAAAATTTCAGCGGACACTTCAACAGGGGTTTTGCGGCCCTGAGCAGTTTCAAAAGCAGGCATTTGATTATCTTCACCCACTAAAGTGTAGGGGTGTTGAAACTTAATGTCGGCTTTAGAGCGTCCCATAAAACGTTTGACTGAAACGATGGTATTTTTAGGGTCAGCAGTCAAAAATGGTTTTGCTTCGTCGCCATATTGGGTTTGGCTTACACCATAATGCGCGATCGATGGGAGTAAGACACGACCTTGTTCATCATGCAAAACTTTTGTCTTGCCTGAAAGTACAGTTGCAACTAGAGAGTGAGTTGTACCTAAGTCGATACCAATGGCAATACGGTGTTCATGTGGCGCACTTGATTGACCAGGTTCTGCAATTTGCAAGAGAGCCATGTGTTACATCCTTTGAGCGTCAAAAATTAAAAATAAGTTAAAATTCATCATCTAAATCAAAGCTATCGTCATCTTCAAAACGATCTTCAGCTTTATCTATGTCATGCATGACTTTTACAAAGAAGCGAAGTTTGCGGACATCATCACGTGCCTCAGCCCAATCTTCCTCTTCAAAATCAATTTTGAATTCGCGGACTAAACCATCAATCCATTGTTGAACGTCTAATTTGAGTGATTGTAATTCATCTGCTGAACGTGCTTCATCAAGTTGTTCACGGATTTCTAAGGCAGACTGGAGAAATTCAAAATCATTGATGGATTGATCAAGATGATAATCTTGTTTTTTTAATCCTAATAAATATCCTGCACGGCTATCAACCTGAGATAAAACTTTGAATGCTTGATTGATCTCACTTGATTTTATGAGGGCTTGATCTTTATCGAGAGCTTTATCTGGGTGATATTGTTGCTGCAACTTTAAAAATTCTGATTTTAAGGTTGCTAAATCAATATCGAGTGCTACTGGGAGGTTAAACAACTCAAAATGATTCATAGGAGAGGGATTCCGCGCTAAATTGGGGGTCATTGCGAAAGCAAAAACACTCTATGTAAATGCAATTAAAACAGTGTGATACACACTGTTTTAATGTTGAAAAGCAAGTTAATGAACTGTTATACGGTGAAAGATTCACCACAGCCACATTCGCCTTTTTTGTTTGGGTTGTTAAACTCAAAGCCTTCGTTTAAACCATTTTTCACGTAGTCCATCTCCATACCATCGAGATAAACCAAGCTTTTTGGGTCTACAAATACTTTCACCCCAAACTGCTCAAAGGTGGTGTCATGTGCATCAATTGAATCGACAAATTCAAGCACATAAGCCAAACCAGAACAGCCTGAAGTTTTCACGCCAACGCGAATACCTTCACCCTTACCGCGATTTTTTAAATAATTGCTGATATGAGTTGCAGCATTTTCAGTTAAGTTGATCATGAAAACTCCCTAATCTTTCTTTAAAATGCGAAGCAATTAAGCTTTAGATTTTTTGCTGCGGTAGTCTTCAACAGCAGCTTTAATAGCATCTTCAGCCAGTACAGAACAGTGTACTTTTACTGGAGGAAGCGCAAGTTCAGTTGCGATATCAATGTTTTTGATCGCTTGAGCTTGATCTAAAGTTTTGCCTTTTAGCCATTCAGTCACTAAAGAGCTTGATGCAATAGCAGAGCCACAACCATAAGTTTTGAAACGTGCTTCTTCAATCACACCGTTGTCATCTACTTGGATCTGTAAACGCATAACGTCGCCACATGCAGGTGCTCCGACCATACCTGTACCTACGTTTTCAGCATTTTTGTCTAATACACCTACATTACGAGGGTTTTCGTAATGGTCAATTACTTTTTCGCTATAAGCCATGATGCGTCTCCAAACCTCGGGGTCAGCGTTAATATTAAATATGGGGTCAAAACTTGATTTTTCAATGAAGTCATCCAGTATGTGGATGACTTCAATGGGAAAAATTAGTGTTCAGCCCACTCAACTGTAGAAAGGTCGATACCGTCTTTGTACATGTCCCAAAGTGGAGAAAGTTCACGAAGTTTCTCAACCGCAGAACGCGTCACTGTAAGTACATGGTCAATGTCTGCTTCAGTGGTGTATTTACCAAAACTGAAACGAATTGAACTGTGCGCAAGTTCGTCAGACAAACCTAGTGCACGTAATACATAAGAAGGTTCTAATGTTGCTGAAGTACAAGCTGAACCCGAAGATACAGCAGCGTCTTTCAACGACATCATTAACGATTCACCTTCAACAAAGTTGAAACTTACGTTTAAGTAGTTTGCAACGTTTTGTGTTGGGTGGCCGTTTAAGAAAATTTGTTCTAAGTCTTGTAAGCCATTCCAAAGCTTGTCACGAAGTACGCGAATGCGTGCTTGTTCAGAAGCTAAGTTTTTACCTGCAAGTTCAAATGCTTCACCCATACCAACGATTTGGTGTGTTGCAAGTGTACCAGAACGCATACCGCGTTCATGACCGCCACCATGCATTTGCGCTTTTAAACGAACACGTGGAGTACGACGTACATAGAGTGCGCCAATACCTTTAGGGCCATAAATTTTATGAGCAGAGAAGCTCATGAGGTCAACTTTCATAGTTGAAAGGTCAATTTCAACTTTACCTGCAGCTTGCGCCGCATCGACATGGAAGAAGATCTTGTGTGCACGAGTAATTTCACCAATTGCGGCAACATCAGTCACAGTGCCAATTTCGTTGTTCACCATCATAAGTGAAACAAGAATAGTGTCTGGACGAATAGCTGCTTCAACCATTTCAGGGGTAATTAAACCCGTGTTTGGAAGTGGCTCAAGGTAAGTGATTTCAAAACCTTCAGACTCAAGCTCACGGCAAGTGTCTAAAATAGCTTTGTGTTCAATTTTACTTGTAATAATGTGCTTGCCTTTAGACGCATAGAATTGTGCTACGCCTTTAAGAGCTAAGTTATCTGATTCAGTCGCACCAGAAGTCCAAACGATTTCGCGTGGATCTGCTTTGATCAAGTTCGCAACTTGTTCACGTGCATATTCTACTTTTTCTTCTGCCTGCCAACCGTAAGCATGAGAACGAGATGCTGGGTTGCCAAATGTGCCGTCAAATGTCAGACATTCCATCATGCGTTCAGCGACTTGCGGGTCTACAGGAGTTGTTGCTGCATAATCAAGATAAATTGGACGTTTCATGTCAAATACCTGTTACCGATAAAAGGGCTGAATCTGAAGGTGCTGTGTTTTGGCGAATGGCAACTTTTTGAACGTTGTCACGTGCTACAAGGTCAGCAAGAGTGATTTTAGCGAGATAGTCGGCAATGTGATGGGAGAGTTCTTGCCATAAATCGTGAGTTAAGCACATTGCGCCATTTTGGCAGTTGCCTTTATGGTCACAGCGAGTGGCATCAACTGTTTCGTTTACAGCTTCAATAACTGCTAATACTGTAATTTCATCAGCGCGACGAGCTAAGTGGTAACCACCGTTGGCACCACGAATACTAGAAACTAAGCCGTGGCGCTTTAATTTCGCAAATAACTGTTCAAGATAAGCAACAGAGATAGTTTGACGAGCTGCAATTTCTGCAAGCGTGATCGTTTGTTCAGTTGGCTGCAAAGCTAAATCAAGTAGAGCAGTCACTGCGTAGCGTCCGCGAGTTGTTAAGCGCATGATTCGATACACATGATTAGACTAGATGTGCCGATTTTAAGAATCCTGACTAAAATAGTCAAGTTTTTTTAATAGGGATTGTGCGTATTTAATTTGCTTGAAATATTATGTAGTTATGCAAGCCAAATATTATATACCAATAAGCTAATCAAAAGTATAGAAAACACAAAAAATGTGACATTTATACGTTTTTGACGTTGCTCGATACGGCGAATACGATTTTTGTATTGTTTCACTTCAACCTGTAGAGTGTTGATTTTAGAACGTTGTTCTTCAATTTTCTCTAAAAGTGGTGCAATACGCTTTTTGGATGCAACCACATTTTGCGGATCAGTTGGTTCAGTTAACCAGTTTTTCCAATCGGCAAGAACTTTAGGTGCACTAAAATGTAAAATTAAATCTCGGAACTCATCTTTTAAGGTGATGTCACCATCAATACGCATGGTTTTAATACTACGACGGTTTCCAAAGACGAAAATTTTAATTAAATCCATCAATGTGGTGCGTACATCTAAGTCGACTGGTTTTTCGGGTGCTTTGGCGTCAAATAAAACACCTTGAGTGGTAAAGGTGATATAGAAGTCAAAATAAGGCAGGTAGCTATTTATTTTAATCGCAATATTTTGCTCAACAAACTTTTTAGAATGAAGTGCAACCACGCGGTCGTGTTTTAAAATAAGAGAAAAGATCGTCTCAAGAACAATCATCACCATAGTGAGTAGCATATGTGTTTGATTGTGTTCTTTTTGAGAATCACTCATAAGTAGTAACCTAAATCCTGACCTGAAATGAGCATCCTGCTCGCAAAAACTTCAGACTTAAAAATAAAAATGTAATAAAGATGCTTTGTAGAACAGTTTTACAAATCGATCAAGTCTAATATTTGCTAGTATAGTGCAATCTATAAGATTTTTTGGATGTTTTTGCACATAAATCATGCAGGAGATGGTGCTAATGGAAAAAGCAGATATAGAGTTGGATGATATTTCGCCAGAAGATGAAACACTAAAAAAAACAAAAACTAAGCATCATTTTCACCGTAAAAATAGTTTGGATTTTAGAAAGTATACCAAGCAAATCTGGTTAGCGGGTTTGGGTGCTTTTTCACGTGCAGAGGAAGAAGGGAATAAATTATTTGACTCCTTGGTCCAAGTCGGCGAAGAGTTAGAATCTAAAACCACTGAAATTGCTGACCAAACGGTTGAAAAGGTATCTGAGAAAGCGCGTGAATCGGTGACGGATACTAAAGACAAGGTTGAGAAGATTGTAGATCGCGGGGTAAATCACTCCTTAAACCGGATTGGATTGGTCACGGTGAAAGATATTCAGTACTTAGAAAACCTGATTCTTCAACTTAATGATAAAATCGATGTTTTGATTGAAGAAAATAAGAAGTTAAACGAAAAAGTGAATAAAAAGTGATCTGGTTGTGCTTTTGTACCTTTTTCAACGTTTTTTTGTGATTTATTTTCCAAAAAAGCATATACAGAGTATTGCGTTTTCACCTAAAGCATTGCTATAAAGGCGTTACGGTAATTTATACTAAATTTTTGGACCTTAAATAAACGATATTAAGAGGACGCGATCCACATGAATAAATCAGAATTAATTGATGCAATTGCAGAGAAAGGGGGATTGTCTAAGACTGATGCTGGTAAGGCCTTAGACGCTACAATTGCTTCAATCACTGAAGCGCTTAAGTCTGGTGATACAGTTACACTTGTTGGTTTTGGTACTTTCAATGTGAAAGAACGTGCTGCACGTACTGGCCGTAACCCACAAACTGGTGCTACTTTAGAAATTAAAGCAAGCAAAGTACCAAGCTTCAAAGCTGGTAAAGGTTTAAAAGATTCAGTTGCTTAATCTTTTAAATAAATACTAAACGCGCCTTTTCGGCGCGTTTTTTATTAAACATTAGAAAATGTGTCGATAACACATTCATTCATTGCTGCTTTTCAGTTAAAATCTCGGGCAAATAAAATATTGGAATACTTATGGAATCTTTTCGTAAAGTTATTAAGGGTTGGTTGGGCAAGGCTTTGCTCATTTTGTTTTTGACCCCTTTAGCACTTGTAGGTATTGAAGGATATTTTAGTAGCGGATCAAAAGACGCTGTGAAATCAGTCAATGGCCAAGATATTTCTGAAAAGGAATTAGAGACCTTAACCGCTTCCTTTAAAGAACAATTCTTAGCTTATGCCAATGGGGATGAAACTTTACTGAACCAAAGCTTTATCAAAGATAAAGCGATGGACCAACTGATCGCAAATACTTTGTTATTGCAACAGGCTGAAAAGCTGGGCATTTCACTTAGTGATACTCAAATTGAACAGATGATTGCTCAACAGCCAAGTTTTCAAGAAAATGGAAAATTTTCAGAAACGCGTTATTCAAGCTATTTGCAGTCTGTGGGTATGAGTAGTGATGCGCTCGTTGCAAACTTACGTCAAGACCATGCATTAAAAATGATGCGTTCGACTTTTGTTGATTATGCATTGGTGAGTAAACTAGATATTCAACAAATCGCTAACTTACAAACAGAACAGCGTACTGTGCAGTTTGCCAATGTAAATCTTGATGAATATAAAAAGAACGTCAAGGTTTCAGCACAAGAGATTGAAAACTATTACAAGCAACACCCAACCATGTTTAAACAAGTGGCAAGTGTAGATGTTGACTATGTGTTGTTAACACCAGCCAATGTGCCGGCTGCTGCTTCACCTGTTACAGATGCGGAGTTGCAGCAAGCCTATACACAGTTTGTTGAAGCACAAAAAGATAATGTTGCGCCTTTGGTTAAACATATTCTGATTACAACGGATGCACGTACAGATGCTGAAGCAAAAAAACGTGCAGAAGAAGTTGTTGCAAAAATTAAAGCAGGCACAAGCTTTGCTGCAGCTGCGGCTCAATACTCTGAAGATACTGCATCTAAAGCGAATGGTGGTGCTTTAGCCGTTTATAACAAAGGCACTTTTGGTGATGCTTTTGACCAAGCTGTAGCATCGCTTAAATCGGGTCAAGTGTCAGTGCCTGTAAAAACTGAATTTGGTTACCATGTCATTGAAACTGATGCACCAGCTGTGAAGTTGCCATCTTTTGAAAATGAAAAAGCACGTTTGACTGAGGAAGTTCAGAAGAATAAAACAGCCAATGCATTCTCTGATACTGTAAACAGTTTAAATGAACTGGTTGTAGACTCAGATGCTTTAGACGTGGTGTCTCAAGAAGTTAAAGGTGTACAAGTTCAAACTGTAAAAGGCATGACCTTATCTACACAGCATCCTGTATTAAGTAATGCCGCGGTAAAAGTGAAACTGTTTAATGATGACGTTAAAAACGGTGATCGTAACGCGACCAGCAGCATTCAACTTCCGAATGGGGATGTGGTTTGGGCAAAAGTACGTGATTATCATGCGGCAGGTGTCCAAACTCTTCAAGAAGCAACACCACGTGTGAAAGCAAAATTGGTTGAACAAAAAGCTTATGATGCTGCTAAAGCCAAAATTGCTCAAAGTTTAAAAGACTTTAAAACTCAACCAGCAGCATCAGTTGTTGCCAAGAGTGGCTTAGCCTTTACTGCACCGCAAGTGTTTATTCGTTCACAAGGTTTACCGCGTGCAGTTGAGCGTGCGGCGTTTAGCCAAGCGGCACCAAAAGCAGGACAGTGGTCTGTAACAACAGCATTATTGCCAACAGAAATGGTGGTGGTCGCGGTATCAAACGTAAACAAGACGACGTCTAGTGCATTGACGGATGAGCAGTTGGCTGAGCTTTCGAAGTTATATCAACAACTTCGTGGTCAGCAAGAAGCTGAAGATTATGTGCAATACTTAAAAGCACATGCGAAAATTAAATAATCGCACGCTATAAAAAAACCTGCATTCGTGCAGGTTTTTTTATGTATAGAGATAGTCAAATTCTACTTAAGGGTAAGTAGCTTTAGGCACGGATTTTGAGCTCATAACCTGAATATTTACGAATATTAATCACACCCGTATCTAAAATCAGGTACTGACCTTTAATCCCTTGTAACTTACCGCGAATAACTGGGGTTTTATCCAGATTGTGGGATTTAATTTTCTCAGGATATTGCTCAACTGGATAAACAAACTCGCGTGGCAGTTCAGTTTCCAAAAGGTCAACTGTTTCATTGAATTCAAGATTTTGACTAAATTCCTCACGAATGGTTTGGATTTTAGGTGCAAATTCTTCGATGAGTTGTTCGCGAACTTCAATCAAGTCGAGTGGTTCAGCTTCGCCTTTGAGTAATTTGCGCCAATCGGTTTTGTCTGCCACTTGTGTGCCAAACATAATTTCGAGCTGGCCTGAAAGACGGCGCGAACCGACTTTCATAATTGGAAGGGCTTGGGTTGCACCTTGATCGAGCCAACGGGTTGGCATTTGGCTAATCCTTGTAATCCCAACTTTTAGGGCACTTGAGTTGGCTAAATAAACAATATGAGGCTGAAAGCAAACTTCATGCGCGAAGCTGTCTTCTCGGCAGGTGCCTAAGTGGTAGTGACAGGTTTCAGGTTTCATGATGCACATGTCACAAGAGGCTTTGGTTTTAAAGCACTTGAAGCAATGGCCTTGTGAAAACGATTTAGATGTTTTAGCACCACATGAAACACAGAAGATTTTACCAGTCCATTCTATCTCGATTTCTTGACCCAAGTTAAAAGGAAGGTCAACTTCTGAACGATCTAGGATAAATTTATATTCAACATTTGCCTTGTGTGTATGTTGATCAGTTACACTAAGGTCCTTAAGACCTGCATGCATTTTATGGCAAATGCCTTGAAGTTCCATACAGAATTACTCACTCAATATTAAGGATGCGGTTATGGCTGAACTGAACGTCATTACTTCTATGCTAGACGATTTATCTCAAGAACAGCCTATTTCAACTGCATTGTGCATTGGGCAGGATCTCAGCCCAAATCATCATCAATCTATTCAATGGCAATATTTTAGCGTATCTGACTTTTTAAGTCTGCCTTTTACCCAGCGCTATGATTTAGGTTTTGTGCTTTTTGATACGGCAGAAATGCAAAATATAAGCTCACAACAAAAATCACAACTATTGGTGCGTTTAAGAGATTTGATGGCAAAGCGTATTGTGGTGGTGAGTCAATTGCAGGATGAACAACTACTTCGTGCTTTAGGTTTTACTCAACTAATCGATAAAACGACGCATGGTAAAGACTTTGCTTTATGGCAATTTAATATTTTGACCTATAAGCATGTGCCTGACTGGTTTAATTCAAAGTTTTGGGCGAATCCTGAAAACTGGAATAAATTCCGTTGGTGATTTGACTGCGACTGTATTTTTCCATTCATAGCAAAAATTAACAATTTATTTCTATAGGGTTTTTTTAAACATCGTATGCTGTTTAAAAAACCTAGAAAGGATAAAGTGATGACGAACCTGAATAATATTATAGAAATTTTAGCAAAGCAGGCCATGGGCGGTCAGCAACAGTCAAACCAACAAAGTGGTTTGGGTGGAATTTTGGGTTCGGTGCTTGGACAACTCGGGGCGGGTGGTACAGGCCAAACACAACAGGGTGGTCTGGGCGATATTTTAGGTTCGGTGTTGGGCGGTTTGACTGGTGGACAGTCACAACAGATGCCAAACTCGCAGAACTCAGGATTTGCAGGCGGTGGGAAAAGTTTATTGATTGCGGTATTGCCTTTGATTTTGGCATGGATTCAACAGCAAGGTGGTTTGCAAGCAGCTTTAGATAAACTCAAAGGACAGGGTTTAAGCAGTCAGGTCGAGGACTGGGTTTCAACAGGGCCAGGAGAAAATGCCAGTGTAAATCCAGAGCAAGTGCAAAACTTGTTTGATGATGCCGCGGTGGAGCAAGTTGCAGAGCAAGCGAATGCACCTAAACAAGATGTATATAGTGCTATTTCACAAGTATTACCGCAAATTATTGATTCACTCACCCCGCAAGCAGGACAAACCAATCCTCAAGAAGCCAACGCGGATATCCAACAGGTATTGAACTTGGTTTCGGGTTTTTTAAAACGCTAAATTCACAATAAAAAAGCCATCCTAGAATGGCTTTTTTATTACTTGAAATTCTAGATTAAAAAACACGCCGAAGCGTGTTTTTTAATTTTTAGGGGAGCGCTAACTTAGAAGTCGTAACGCATTCCTAGAGAAAGACCAAGACTGTTTTCACCCGCTACACCGCTTACGCTGTTTGTACGGCCTTCTTTCCAAGGGGTTAGGTTTGATTTGTCATCATTAATAACCGTTGCCAAGTTACCGTATAAACGAACTGCTTTGTCTAGGCGGTGCTCAAGGCCAACAGCGAGTAATGTTGAGTTTGCATCATCTGCATCGACATCACGGTAGAATACTTCACCACGTACTAAAGTTTTTGGAGCAAACTTGTATTCACCCGCTACACCAAAGACTTGTGCATCAGGAGTAACTGTAGAGTTGTCATGTTGTAGGAATTGGTACATGCCACCTAAGTTAAAGTCAGGGGTGATTTTGTATGCGCCAGCGATACGGAAACCATCACGCTCACCGCTAGTTGCTTCTTCTTCATAGTGTTCGTATGCAGCAGCGAAGTCGACGTTACCTTCTTTATAGGTTAAAGCTAAGTCATAAGCTTTATCTTTGTCTTTAGCACCATCTTTTGTTGCATCTGGGCTATTTGCTTCATGTAAAGAAAGTGCACCTAATACATTGAAGCCATTACCAAATTTAGGTGATTTATATTCGATAGTATTTGCATTACGCTCATCAAACTTCAAGTTACCTACACGTGTTACGTTACGTACGTCACCAACCATGTCGCCAAAGAAGTTGATTGGACCGCGTGCAGCCTTGAATGGGCTGTCAAAACGACCCACACGTGCTTGACCGAAGTCACCTTTTAAGCCTACAAAAGTATCTCGTGTTGCAAACTCAAGGTCGCTATTTGATGAACCGCTTGCGAAATTGATTTCTTGTTCAATTTGGCCGAATACAGTCATGCCATTTTCAAGCTCTTGTTCAGCCTTGAAGCCTAAGCGTGAAGAGTTTGAAGAGATTCCAACTTCGTTATAGTCAGCGCCATCATCTAGATAGTCTAAAGAAACATGCGCACGGCCATAAATTTTTACGTCAGCAGCCATCGCTAAAGCTGGTGTAAGTAAAGTTGCCCCAACTGCTAATGCGCAAAGTGTTTTTTTCATGTGTAGCTCCAAGAAAGACTTTTTGTTGATTCGTCTATAAAAGGTTATTCAGTCGTCTTTTTATTCATCAGACTTCTGTCTCTTGGCGCTCATTATTGATTACAAATAAGTCATTAATATTAAGGGAATATTACAAAAATATTAAACAAGTCAATGTCAAATGCATTTCCGCGATAAATTGTTAAGCTTGATTTTGAGAACTTAGATTATTGATCTTATTTATTTTTAGACCTAAAAAAGGAGCCGAAGCTCCTTGATTGAATGGATGGAATTACAAAGCAGCGCGAATTTTTTCTGCTTGTGCTTTGATTTTTTCTTGATCACCCATTTGCAACGCATGCTTACCTAGCTCATGTACCGAACTCGGAATGAGGTGGAAATGTACATGGGGAACGGTTTGCCCAGCAGCAGCTCCAGACAGTTGCATGAGGACAATGCCTTGGGCATCCAAACCGACTTCAATGGCTTTTGCTACTTTTTGTACCACTTGAATGGTGTAGGCAGCAGCATCGGCAGGGAGGTCGAGTAAAGTTACTGCAGGTGTTTTGGGTATGACTAAAGTATGACCGTCTGCTTGAGGCATAATATCCATGAATGCAAGAACTTGGTCATCTTCATATACTTTAATGGCTGGAAGTTCACCACGTAAAATTCGTGCAAAAATGTTTTGCTCATCGTAAGCCATGTCTATTCCTTAAGTTTCGCTTAAACTGATTTACTTACAGTTTAATTCTTTTTGACGTTCTTTAATCGCGTCAAGACGTTGTTGCTCTTTTTCAGAGAATTTCGGTTTAGTGGTGTAGCAATTATCATTGCCAAATTTTGCTTTCGCTTCAGGGTCCTTAAAACAGAAACCTTTAGATGCATAAATGACATCATGATCATCTTTTAATTTTTGACACTCTTGCTCAGGTGATGCCGCAAAACTTTGCGCCCCGATTAATGTTGCAAGACTGGCAAAAACCGCTACAGTCAACTTTTTCATGAGAATTTCCTCAGTTTGTAACATTGTATGTAGTCACACTATTACTTTATAGGGGTTTGTTCTGTTTATTCAATGGTGAGTTCTTACTCAATTGTAATTTTACTTCATAATTGCTGCATATAATACATAAAATTTATATATATCAATAGCTTTTAAGATGGTGGATAGAAATGGATATTTAAGTTTTTTATGTAATTTAGTCTATTTTTTACAACTTTTCTTAGGCTCTAATATTTTTAGATTTCATTGAGAGGGCCACAGTGCTTCGGTGCGTCAGCTTTTTTAACCTTTAATATTCGCCTCATCTCAAATTCTATTTCAGGAATTTTTTACGATTAGCAATGAGTTTTTTTAAGTTATTCATTATTGGAGAGCTGAGTATGCTAAGGCTATTAGAACAGACGCCGATTTTAGATTATTACCATCCATCGATTCAAAATTTGATTGAACAGCGCAAATGGAGAGATCTTGATGAAGTTAATAAGGTGAGGAATATTTATAACTTTGTTCGTGATGAAGTTCAATTTGGCTATAACACGGGAGATACGATACAGGCATCTCAAGTCTTAAGCGACGGTTATGGTCAGTGTAATACCAAAGCAACGTTATTGATGGCGTTACTCCGAGCGGTGGTTGAAGCCACTCGGATACATGGGTTTACCATCGATAAAGCCTTACAAAAAGGTGCAATCAAAGGCATTTGGTATAAGTTATCGCCCAAGAATATTTTGCATAGTTGGGTCGAAGTTCATGTGAATGGACAATGGTATATTTTGGAGGGTGTAATTCTTGATCGACTTTATCTAGAAAAATTACAAAGTATAAATAAGCATCAAACAAAAATTTTTTGTGGTTTTGGGGTATTTACCGAGAACTTTGAAAATCCACCTATCGATTGGAATTTGAATGATACTTTTATCCAAGACAAGGGGATTAATCAAGATTTCGGTTTATTTGCTAGCCCAGATGATTTTTATAATATGCACCAACAAGAACTTAGTCCGATACAACGTATGGCTTTTAAATATGTAGTCAGACACTTAATGAATAAAAATGTCAATAAAATTAGAAATATACAAAAAGCCTCTTTATGAGGCTTTTTGTTCGGCCATCGGAATAGCTTAACTTATGATTAAAGTTAAAGTATGACTGACTATGATAAGCATTACTCTAAAGTAATTTTGCTCCATGACTCATATAGTTTAACTGCTGAAGAAAAATCGCTGTCTGCTTCAGATAAATCACTAGCAGTTTGAATTAAACTTTGAGCCAGTCCAATCACAGGTGCGGATAGTTTTGCTTCGCGGACTAAATCAACGGCAATGCCCGTATCTTTTGCTAATAGAGGGAGTGCAAAAGTAAGCGGGAAGCTGCGGTTGAGAATGCGCTGTGGTAAAACAGTTTCAGTTACGCCACTTTTACCACTAGACGCATTAATGCAATCTAATGCTTCGTTTAAGTTTACGCCATGGGCTTTTAGGGTGGTAAACCCTTCGGCAACAGCACAGAGGTTCACAGCCAAAAGCATATTGTTTACGGCTTTAACTGCAAAACCAGCACCCGATTCGCCCACGTGTTTAATCAGTTTACCAAACGCTTGAATGGCTGGTAATGCGCGTTCAAAAGCAGCTGTATCACCACCGATCATAACCGTAAGGGTTGCATTATCAGCGCCAATAGTTTGACCACTCACAGGTGCATCTAAAAAGTCCACACCATGTTGTTTAAGTTGTTCAGCTACTTTTTTTGCAGAAGAGGGTACACCGCTGGTGCAATCGACCCAAATACTGCCTGCTTTAAGCTCAACTTGCGCAAGTAAGTCTTCAATATCTTGACTGGTTGGAAGGCAAGAGAAGACTACATCGGCCTGAACGGCTTGCGCAAGTTCCACTGCCTGCGTGCCATAGGCTTCTGCATGTTGTTTTGCTTTATCAAAATTGCGATTCCATACCCACACGTGTTCAAAGTGTTTAGGTAAGTGTGATGCCATGCGATAACCCATGGCGCCTAGACCGATAAATGCAACTGACTGAATCATGTCAAACCTTAGTATTTAAATTTTACTTGAACGTTCACTTAACCACTGAGCCAGTTGTGGCCAAAATTCATCGGCACTACGCTTACTCGACATCAGTCCTAAATGTCCCCCTGGGATAAGAGTAAACGTGACATCGGTGCTACTTGTCAATTGGGTTAATGGTTGAGCTGCCTCTGCTGTAACAAGTTGGTCTGTTGTGCCCGCAGCCACAAGCAATGAGCACTGTATATTTTTTAAAGCAATGCTTTTCTCATTTAATGTGATTAGTCCAGTTTTGAGTGGATTACGCAGCCAAACATTAAAAAGCATGTCTTGATTGATGCCTCCGGGATAATCAATCATACGATTGAGAAAACCGCCGATGGTGGCATGTTCATACAAGGCTTCATGGTCATCTAAATTAAGCAGTAGATTCTTATGACTTTGAAACCAGCCGATAGGATCAATGATTTTAAAACCAAAAGTATTTAACCCTCCAGAGGTATGAAGCAGACGCTTCGGTATTTTGCCCTGATAAATTTGTTGTTGTAATGCTTTGCTTTTTGAAATGATTCGATTGAGATATGCAAAGAACTGGCCATTTCGCCCAGATTTATAACTGTCTATTGGACTCCCTAAAACCATTAAATTTTTCACAAAATTGGGTTGATGTAAGGCGGTATACAAGGTCACGAAAATGCCAGCCATACTCCAGCCATGCAGGGAAATTTGCTCGCTATCACTATGTTTTAAAATGCTTTGTATACAGAGTGGAATATAATGATCAATAAACGTCAGAAAGTTAAAATGACGGTTATGAATATTTAATTTCCCCCAATCAATCACATATACGGCAAAGCCTTGCTGTTGGAAGTACTTCACCAGCGAGCGATAAGGATAAAGGTCGTAAATAGACATATTGATGGCTAGCGGGACCACAAAAACTAAGGGTTCTTTATATTTACGCACTTCAGGCGCGTAATAGCGAATTTGGGTCAGATCAAATGTTTCAATCACTTCATAAGCCGTGCTTTGCGACAAAATGAGTGACTTTCCATTAAAAATGCGCGTAGAAAGATTCTTTAATTTATTTTGATGTATTGAAATTTTAGTTTTTAAAGCGTGCATATAGGTCTTAGATCTCAAATAAGCAGAAAGTTTGATCGAAGTCTAATCAATATTCGCGTATTTTACCTTGACCTTAAATAGCCTAGACGCTCAAAATGTTGGCAATTCTTTACAAAGGCAGTCTGTCGACTGAACCAGAGCCATGAGCCTACAAGACGAATTTGAATACCAATTAGATACCTTAGCCATTCGTACTGGGCATACGCGTAGTTTCGAGGGAGAACATGGCGAACCTATCTTTCTAACTTCATCATTTGTCTATGAAAATGCAGCAGAGGCCGCAGCAAAATTTTCAGGTCAAGAGCCAGGGAACATCTACTCGCGTTTTACCAACCCAACTGTTGCAATGTTTGAAAAACGCCTTGCAGCTTTAGAAGGTGCAGAACGTGCAGTGGCAACCAGTTCGGGTATGGCCGCAATTATGGCCGTGGCAATGTCATTTTTAAAACTGGGCGATCATGTGATTTGTTCACGTGCGGTATTTGGTTCGACCGTATCTTTGTTTGAAAAATATGTGGCTAAGTTTGGTGTAACTGTCGACTTTGTCGATTTAACAGATTTAGATGCATGGAAAAATGCCGTTAAGCCTGAAACTAAATTGCTCTTTGTTGAGTCTCCGTCGAATCCTTTGGCTGAAGTGGCAGACGTTCAAGCACTTGCTGATATCGCACATGCCAATGGCGCACTTTTAGCGATTGATAATAGTTTCTGTACACCCGTTTTGCAGCGTCCAATTGAGTTTGGTGCGGACTTGGTGATTTATTCAGCGACGAAGTATTTGGACGGTCAAGGTCGTGCTCTTGGTGGTGCAGTAGTGGGTAGTTATAAACTACTCGAAGAAGTATTTGGTTATGTGCGTACTACAGGGCCTTCAATGAGTCCTTTCAATGCATGGGTATTCTTAAAAGGCTTAGAGACTCTACGTTTACGTATGCGTGAGCATTCAGCAAGTGCGCAAAAGCTAGCAGAATTCTTAAATACACACCCGAAAGTCGAAAAAGTGTATTACGCAGGTTTACCAGAGCATATTGGGCATGATCTTGCAGCGAAGCAACAAACAGGCTTTGGTGGGATCGTTTCTTTTGAAGTGAAAGGCGAGCGCGAAGGGGCATGGACTGTTATTGACAATACTCAGTTTATTTCAATTACAGGTAACTTGGGCGATGCCAAATCGACCATTACCCATCCTGCAACGACTACCCATGGCAAACTTTCACCAGAAGCGAAACAAGCCGCAGGAATTCGTGAAGGTTTAATTCGTGTTTCTGTTGGTTTAGAAGATATTGATGATATTATTCGCGATATCACACGTGGTTTAGACTTAATCTAATTTTTTAATTTTATGTTCGGAGATTTTAATGAACATTAATATGTTAATGCAGCAAGCTCAACGCATGCAAAAAGACATGGAAAGCAACATTAAAAAAGCCAAAGAAGAGCTTGCGCAAACTGAAGTGCATGCTGAAGCTGGTGGTGGTTTGGTTAAAGTGACGATGACTTGCCGCAATGTGGTAAAACGTATCGAAATCAATCCTGAATTATTGCAAGATGATGCAGATATGATTGAAGACTTAATTGCTGCGGCAATGAATGATGCTGCACGTCAGGCCGAAGTAATCACTGAAGAGCGGATGAAAGCTGCGAACTCAGGTGCAGGCTTACCACCGGGTCTTGCTGGTTTATTCTAATTAAGGAATACGTATAGTGTTTAGCGATCGTTTTGATCAACTGGTACAAGCTTTACGTATTTTGCCAAGTGTTGGGCCGAAATCGGCTCAGCGCATGGCGCTTCATCTGATTATGAAAAATCGTGAAGGGGCTGTGGGTCTTGCACATGCTTTAAACGAAGCCACCAGCTATATTCACGAATGCAGTTTGTGTCACTCACTGACTGAAAACGAAGTTTGTGATATTTGCATCTCGCATGAACGTGACGATCAACTCCTTTGTGTGGTTGAGTCTCCCGCAGATGTGATGGCGATTGAGCAAAGTGGCAGTTTCCGCGGTAAGTACCATGTATTGGGTGGGCATTTATCTCCACTTGATGGTATTGGGCCTGAAGAGATCGGCATTCCTTATCTAATCCAGCGTTTAGGCGATGGTAAAGTAACAGAAGTGATTTTGGCGACCAATGCAACGGTAGAAGGTCAGGCCACAGCGCATTATTTGGTTGAGGCGACGAAACATTTACCGATCCAAATGACGCGTATTGCACAAGGCGTACCACAGGGTGGCGAACTTGAATATGTCGATAGTCATACCTTAAGCCAAGCTGTACATAACAGAATGCGAATGAAATAAGTATTTCGATACTTGTTTCATTTTTTAGTTGAGCTACAAGATTGAAATCTTGAGTAAGATAAAAAAAATATTAATTTGAATCTAGTTGTATAAAAAAATCACAAAAAACGGCAAATAATTAAAAAACCCTTAGAAATCTTGATAGCTAAATGATCTTATTCAGGTAAGATAGCCCAAAGAGCATCTAGCATTAGACGCAGTAGGATATGTTTCAGTTTATTCAGCAGCAACAAGACTTAACACCAGTCTTAGAAAAAATGGATCGTAACGAAGTCTATGGACTCGATACAGAATTCATCAAAGTCGATACCTTATGGCCAAAGTTAGGCGTATTTCAAATCAATGTCGAAAACAATGTCTATTTACTCGATGGTACGACACTCGATTTATCTGAATTTTGGAATAAACTTTTTCGTGCACAGCAAAATGTCTTTCATGCATGTAGTGAAGATATCGACCTGATTTATCACTATGCACAGCATAAAACCTTAAACAATGTATTTGATACCCAAGTGGGTATGTCTTTCTTAGGACATGGTCTACAAGTGAGCTATCAAAATGCACTGAAACAAATGTTGGATGTCGATATCGATAAAGGGGAAACCCGCTCAAACTGGTTGGCGCGTCCATTGAGCCCTGCACAACTGAGCTATGCGGCAAACGATGTGCTGTACTTGATGAATCTCTCAGAAAAAGTTAAACAAGAACTAGATTCAAAGTCACTCTTAAATTTTGCACTTGAGGACTGTCAGCATCTGACGCAAGAGATCGCGACAGAAACGCCTTTGCATTTACTCTATCAAGATATTGGTAACTATCGACATTCACGTCGTCAGTTAATGCAGTTGCAGCAGTTGGCTGTATGGCGTGAGCACATGGTGAAAGCGCTAAATACACCACGTAGTTTCATTTTGAAAAACTCAAGCATGATTGATTTGGTTGAGAAAAATCCAAAAAATGCTTTTCAGTTATCGGGTGTAAAAGACATACGTCAAAACGTCGTCCGCGAGCACGGTAAAACCATTTTAGATTTGGTGAAATTCTTGCCTGAGCAAGCAGATTGGCCACTACGTATGGCACGTCCGATCCGTCATTCTTCAAAAGATGTGGGGGAGAAGATTGATCACTTAATTCAAAATGTGGTCAATGAAACCAGCATTCCTAAAGAAGTGTTGATGCGCAAAAAGTGGATGAACGCGCTGCATCAACATGTGGTTTTTCATAATGATGAGCAAGACTTGCCTGATTATTTATTAGGTTGGCGCTATGATTTGTTAACCCAACCTTTAATTCAACTCCTACGCCGTGATGAAAGCTATCTTTCAACGCAAATGAAAGTCATGGATTAATAATTAGTCAATTGGTCTGAAGTTTGAATATTTATACAAAATCACGACTAATGCGTTAATCATGACTAATGTCAGCTGCTTTTATTTGATGTATCCTGTGGCTTGAGTTATTTGAGTGCTGTTTTAGATATGCAATGTTCTATTTATAAATCAAGCAAAAAAGATGAAATGTATCTTTATATTGCTTGTCCAACTGAAGCTGATCAAGCCGCTGAAGATTTTAGCCCATTGAATGTTTTACCTGAAGCTGTTCGTGTTGCATTTGGTCGAGCGACTTTTGTGATGTCGTTAGAGCTGAGTGAAGCGCGTAAATTGGCCCGTGTAAATGTATTGCATGTCATGGATTCGATTCAAACTCAGGGCTTCTTCCTACAAATGCCGCCAGAAGGATTAATCAATCCGAACGCTGCGGCACCAGAAGGCCTTCGTGGCGCATAAAGCATAATTCAGGAGTTGCACCGTGGATAGTTTTCTTTCAATGCTCGATTCAATTCCTGAAGACAGTATTGCTGTCACAGTTTACCTTTTGGGCAGTTTGCTAATTTTGTGGTGTTGGTATTCCATTGCTACACGCCTGCCGAAGCTGTTGGGTGGCATCACATGGATGATGATCTTTGCCATTTTATTGACGCCAACGGTTTCCGAAGGTCCAAACTCATCGATTGCACCGGCTATTTTTGGCTTGCTTTTCGGTGTGTTAACGAAAGAATCAGCACTCATTTGGTCAAATTTGTCACTGATTCTCTTTGTCATGGGTGTGGGGCTTGTGATCGGTTTCTTTTGGTCAAAATATGTGGCTAATAAAACCAAAGCAGTTGTCAGTAACAATCATTCACCGCTGTAATTAATAAAAATAAGGTTTAATCATGTCTGTTGAAACACAACAATTTACGGGTACAGATCAGTACATCGCTACCGATAGTTTAAAACTTGCTGTAAAAGCTGCACGTAGCTTACAAAAGCCTTTGTTGGTCAAAGGTGAGCCGGGTACGGGCAAAACTTTACTGGCTGAACAAGTGGCTGAAAGCTTAGGCTTAAAATTATTGACTTGGCACATCAAGTCAACCACAAAAGCCCAGCAAGGTTTATATGAGTATGATGCAGTTTCACGTCTACGTGACAGCCAACTGGGTGACGACCGTGTTTATGACATTAAAAACTATATTAAACCGGGTAAGTTGTGGGAAGTATTCACCAGTGAAGAACGTTGTGTTTTATTGATTGATGAAATTGATAAGGCGGACATTGAGTTTCCAAACGACTTGTTGCATGAATTGGATAAGATGTCTTTCTATGTCTATGAGACGGGCGAAACTATTACTGCATCACAACGTCCTATTGTGATTATTACTTCAAATAATGAAAAAGAACTTCCTGATGCATTCTTGCGTCGTTGTTTCTTCCATTATATTGAATTTCCAGATGATGCAACTATGCGTGAAATTATTGATGTTCATTTTCCGCAAATTTCAACGGCATTGGTCAATGAAGCATTACAAGTTTTCTTCAAATTACGTCAAGTTCCGGGTCTAAAAAAACCACCATCAACTTCTGAATTGATTGACTGGTTAAGCTTGCTCATGGCTGATGATATGCCAGAAGATGTACTGCGTAATCATGATAAGTCTAAAGCCATTCCACCTTTATATGGCGCACTCATTAAAAACGAACAAGATGTACAGTTGCTTGAGCGTTTAGCCTTTATGTCGCGTCGCTAAAGGAGAGACACGCATGTTTGTGCGCTTGTTTTATACCTTACGCAAATACGGTGTTCCCGTCTCGACGCGTGAACTGATTGACCTGAATGAAGCTGTTGCTTCAGGCTTGGTCTTTGCCGATCAAGAAGAGTTCTATCAACTCGCCAAAACTATTATGGTGAAAGATGAACGCTTCTTTGACAAATTTGACCGAGGCATGAAGGACTATTTTGATGGGATTTCAACTTTTGATTTAGATGATTTACTGAATAAAGTTCAAAATTTACCGAAAGACTGGTTTGATTTAGAGCTCTTAGAAAAGCATCTAACTCCTGAGCAGCGTGAAGAATTAAAGAAAGCCGGTTCATTAGAAGAACTCATGAAAATGCTGGAAGAACGTTTGCGCGAGCAGCATAAGAAACATCAGGGTGGAAACAAGATGATCGGCACTGGAGGAACGTCTCCATTTGGTGCTTATGGTGATCATCCTGAAGGGGTGCGTATTGGTGGGCCAGGACGTAAACGTTCTGCTGTAAAAGTTTGGGAACAACGTAAATATCAGAATTTGGATGATGATCAAATTCTCGGAACGCGCCAAATGCAGATGGCATTGCGTCGTTTACGTAAATTTGCCAGACAAGGTGCGGCTGAAGAGTTAGACATCGACGGTACAATTCGTGAAACCGCGAAGCAAGGCATACTCGATGTGCAGCTCGTGCCTGAACGTCGTAATCGTATTAAGGTGCTGATGTTGTTTGATGTGGGTGGATCGATGGATTCACACATTGCACAATGCGAAAAACTGTTTAGTGCAGCGAAAACTGAGTTTAAAACCTTAGAGTATTTCTATTTCCATAACTGTTTGTATGACTATGTTTGGAAAGACAATGTACGTCGCTCAAGTACCCGTATGAATACGTGGGATTTATTCAATACCTATGGACGCGACTATCGTGTAATTGTGGTTGGGGATGCTTCTATGGCACCTTATGAACTCAATTCTGTGGGTGGTTCGGTTGAATATATGAATGATGAAGCAGGCAATGTCTGGCTACAGCGTTTACGCAATCATTTTGAAAAAACAGCATGGTTGAACCCAGAAGAAGATCGTTATTGGCATTACACTCATACGATTGGTTTGATTAAGCAAATTTTTGAAGACCATATGTACCCAATGACCCTCAAAGGCGTTGAGGATATGACCAAGTATTTAGCACGATAAAGCTGGAAAGAAAGCACATTTTAAGAATAAGGATCATAAAAAATGGATCATCAAATTAATGGTATTGCTTTGCCTAATGAAGCGGGCTTTTTTGGGAAATATGGTGGTCAGTTTATTCCACCTCACTTAAAAGCGGCAATGGATGACATTAAAGTCGCTTACGAGCAAATTCGTGTAACAGAAGAATTTCAAACTGAACTTGCTGAACTGTTTGCACACTATGTTGGTCGTCCAAGTCCGTTGTTTTATGCAAAACGGTTATCTGAACAGTTGGGCGGGGCACAGATTTATCTTAAACGTGAAGACTTAAACCACACAGGCGCACATAAAATTAATCACTGTTTGGGTGAAGCGCTGCTTGCAAAATATATGGGTAAAACCAAAGTGATTGCAGAAACAGGTGCAGGCCAACACGGCGTTGCATTAGCAACAGCTTGTGCTTTGGTCGGGATTCCATGTGAAATTCATATGGGG
This sequence comes from Acinetobacter sp. SwsAc2, assembly GCF_013391465.1. NCBI lineage: Bacteria > Pseudomonadati > Pseudomonadota > Gammaproteobacteria > Moraxellales > Moraxellaceae > Acinetobacter > Acinetobacter sp. SwsAc2. The sequence goes on from NZ_JACBEZ010000003.1 coordinate 134,435, forward strand.
CAGGTGGATATTGAAAAAGAACATCCCAATGTTGTCAAAATGAAAATCCTTGGAGCAACACTCATTTCAGTGACACGTGGTACTGCAACGCTGAAAGATGCTGTGGACAGTGCTTTTGACGAGTATTTAAAAGATCCAACCAATTATATCTATGCTATTGGTTCGGTTGTTGGGCCACATCCATTTCCAATGATGGTGCGAGACTTCCAGTCGATTATTGGTAAAGAAATTAAAGAACAAACCCATGAGCGCTTTGGTGCGAACCCAGATTATGTGGTTGCATGTGTCGGTGGCGGTTCAAATGCTATGGGGGCTTTCACCGCATTTTTGAACGATGCTGATGTGAAATTGATTGGTGTCGAACCAGCAGGTCATGGTCTAGATACCGACATGCACTCGGCAACCTTAACTTTAGGTAAACCAAGTCAGATTCATGGTATGGCGTGTTATGTACTTGAAAATGATCAAGGTGAACCGTTACCAGTACATTCGATTGCTTCAGGTCTAGACTATCCTGGCGTCGGGCCTCAGCATAGTCTGCTGAAAGATTTAGGCCGTGTTGAATACACCACTGCGACTGATCAAGAGTGCTTGGATGCATTTATGCGGTTGTCACGTGTTGAAGGGATTGTCCCCGCACTTGAAAGTTCACATGCCGTAGCATGGGCACTTCGTGAAGCTCCAAAGTTGGCCAAAGATATTAAAATTGTGGTGAATGTATCTGGTCGTGGCGACAAAGATGCAGATTATGTCGCTGCAAAATTAGGTCTGAACTAAGTTTTAAGCCTTTCATATTTACATATAAAAATCCCTGCTTAGTGCAGGGATTTTTATATGGTTTCAACTTTATTTTTTATCATTAGTAGCCAATGCTGAGTATACGTTCATTATTGAATACCTCACCATTAAAACTTAACCTGAAATATACTGTTGTAGTTGCTCAATCAGTTTCTTTTGATCATCCATTGCCGCTTTCACCAAGTCACCAATAGAAATGAGTCCCAATAATTTATCTTGTTCAACCACAGGCAAGTGACGTAGGTGGCGATCTGTCATGAGGTCTAAACATTCTTCAACCGTAACTGCTGTTGTGACCGTCAGTACTTTTGCTGTCATAATTTCATTGACTGTGGTTTGTTTTGAAGTACGTTCCATCAACATGACTTTGCGCATGTAGTCACGTTCGGACAATATACCTACAACGCGTTCTTCTTGTGTAACCACAAGCGCACCAATGCCTTTATCTGCCATAAGTGAAATTGCTTCAAGAACCGTGGCTTCAGGGCTGATGGTGTAGATTGCTTGATGTACTTTATCTTTTAATACTTGAGCAACATTGGTCATAGGGCATATCCTCGGTTGTGGTTATTGTTTTATATTTAAATTAGCGCGATTTAAAAAAAAAGCAAATACTTTACAGTCATAGCTCTCAATAAAATAACAAGTTAATTACGTCTTATTGTTCTTAATGAGCCTTAAGCTGGCGACAGAATACGGTCATTGAAGAAAAAGTGGCGCATTTGAGACGTGCTGAGCTTCATGCGCTTTGTTCCGTTACATAGCGCTGGTGTGACTTTTAAACGTGACAGAGTAGGCAGTAATGCGCTCTGGAAATCCTGCGGCGTGATTTTTTTAGGAATATAGTTTGGCCAGTGCAATTGAGCATATTGGTGTGCGTGTAAACCATTGAGCCAAAAAGGAAAAACATAGTCATCGTGATCTGAGGTCATCGCCCAGCCTTGCTGTTCAGCGTTGTAAAGCCCCCAAAGAATACCGCAGTACATCATGCCTCTTAGAATATTGATTTTTAAATATAAATGATTTGAAATCGGTTGTAGTTTCAAAATTTTGTACATAGCGTTATGTCATTAAGGAACATGACGCTATTTTAAATAATTAAGATGAAAGTTCAGTGTAAGCTTTGCATAACTATGTAAATAAATATGTCATATCAAAATGTTAGGTTCAAAAAAAACGCCACCTAGGTGACGTTTTATTATGCTTTCATGGTGGCAAGCTGTTGCCAGTATTGTGCTTTCAGCGAGTCACGTTCTACGCGGAAACCTTGATAATAAAGTTCTGCCAAAAATAGTGCTGCTTTACCGTGTCCAGCGCGTGCAACGCTTTCTAACTGTTGTACTGCTTCTACGAAGTTCATTTGTGATTGAATGGTGTTTACTGCATCCGCATACGCATGTTCTAAGTCATGATGAGAGATTTGTTGAATCATATTAAGCTCCTTATTCTAATTATGATCACTTAAAGGTATTTTTACCTTTAGATATAAATATCACGCTAATGTTAAATATTTATTACAAATTGCTGGAATTGTCAAATATATTGTCGAGTATTCTTCATCTTATTTTGTTTACATGATTAAACAATGAACAATCAAAAGATTGAATATGATAATAAAACAGGAAACTGTATTTTATAAGGAGAATAACATGACAAATACATTAGACGGTTTTGATTTTGATATGCCTCCAACTGTTTCTCAAATTGTAGCGTTGGCGCAATATCACCGAACACTATTAGATGAAGCAGTTTTTCATCAAGAAATTCATCTTGGTGATTTTTGTTTGGCACAACGTAAACGAGTTTATGATTTCACACGTCAGCTTGATGAAAATCAACGGGCTGATTTTTATGAAACATACAATGGAGAGCTAAGACGTATTGCAGATGACGATCCTGCACACCCTGCAGATGCAGAAAATGGTGTTGGGGCTTTCGCCATTATGATTGCATTGGGGGTAATTGCCTTAGTGCTCTATTTTGCAGTTATTCGTAGCATTGTTGGTTAGACTTCTGCTTTACAAACAATCTGACTTGCTGAAATTATGTCCTCTTTAGTATTAATGGGGGCATTTTTCAGCATTTCAACTTGTGATTATGCAATTCGCTACTTACACTAGTTTCACTAGAGGTAGGTTATGCACATTGCGATCCAAAAAATTCTTAAATTAAAATCACAGATTACACTTGTACAAATTTATAATGGTTTGATGGCGTCGATCATTATGCTTATTGTCATTTTATCGAGTATCGCTTTATCTCGGCCCATTTCCCCAAACCAATTTGAAAATGTAAGTCGCTTATCTCATCAAGCGACTTTCCCAGAAACACAAGAGATGGCTCAAGATCTGGTTTTGGAAAACCAGATTTCCTATATTGATTACTTTAGATTAATGCAGGCTCATCAGTTTGAGCAGAATCGGGCGAAGCAGCTTCCGGCATTGGCTCCGGAGGTTCAATAATCGCAGGAATTTGATCAGGATGCGGCATGCTTTGCTTAATATTCGGGTCAAGATTCAATTCTAAAATATGTCGAAGTTGCTCTTTATCTAAAGCATTACTGACAATCACAAGGGTAAGACTTTCAGGGTGAATGTGTTTACGTATCGCATTTTGGACATCTAAAGGCGTGATCTCAGCTAAACGTTTTGGGTAGTCTGCTAAATAATTCGCATCTTGTTGATAAAACCCTATGGACCCCAGTTGTGCATTGATGTTTGCATTGCTGCTATAGCTGTTGGGTAGGCTGCGTAACATACCGGCTTTAGTTTCTTCTAACTGCTGTGCATCAATTGGTTGATGGACAAAGTCAACTAGGGCTTTATGCGCCACTTGTATGCTGTCCATGAGCTGATCTTGCTGGGTTGAATAACTTAGACTAAAACTTCCAGCCGCTTGGCTAAATGTAAAAGCACTGTTTGCTCCATAGGTGTATCCACGCTTAACGCGTAGTTCTTTCATTAAAATGGAGCTAAATCCACCCCCACCCAACATACGGTTAGCTAGTTCGAGCGCCAAACGATCCTGATTATCCCGCGTGGTTGATAGATGTCCCATGGTGACATGGGCTTGAGTTGAATTAAACAGAATGTGTTGAATATCAAAGTTAGGTTTATCTTGCGGTACAGCAAGTGGCTTTGCTGCTTCACCTTGTGGGAGGGCTGCACTTATTCGTTCAGCCAGTTTCTGTGCTTGTTTCACACTGAGTTGGCCTGTCAGTGCAATATTCATATTTTGACTAACCAAAAACTCATCTCTGAATTTTTTTAAGTGCTGAGTCGTAATTTTTTTAATACTGCCATTGGTTCCTGTAATCGGTTCCGCATAAGGGTGCGAACCGTAGAGCGCGCGATAAAAGCGAATACTCATCAATCGACTAGGGCTTTCTTTCAACTGCTTCTGGCCCACTTGGGTATTGCTCACCATCAAATTAATACTGTTATTTTTAAAAGTAGAGTCTTTTAATACTTCAAGCATGGTACTCACTGCAGCATCTAGTTTTTTAGGGTCAGACAATGAACGCAGTCGAACCACAAACATGTCACGGTGTGCAGCTACACTAAAACGAGCCCCGACTTGTTCAAAGGCATTCGCGATTTCAACCGCATCATGTTGCGTAGTGCCTTCATCGATGAGTTGTGCTGCCATATTGGCAACGCCATATAGTCCTTTTTCTACTTCTATATCTCGTGCAGAGCCTGCATTAAAGGTAAGTTGAATATCCACCATGGGTAAGGCGGGTGACTCAACAAATAGACTTCGAACTTTGTATTTGTTTTTAAGTTCGTGTACATGTGGTGCTGTATAAAAGTCGCTGGCTTGAACTTGTTTTAAGCTTTGTAGAGAAGCAACAGACTGTAATGTACGTGGGTCATCATTGCTAATACTGCTTGTACTTACATCTGCAATTACATTGGTAGTGCAAAAGGTAGACATGGTAATAAATAATAGGTGAAAGATGGTCTTTTGATTTTTCATTATTTTGTGGCCTTCTTTTCTGGTTGAAGGTACAACGTACTTAAGTTATTACGAACAAAAGCAGTTTGAGCAACGTGCTGAATATCTTCAGGTGTAACCGCTTCAAAATGCTGTGGAAGCTGATCCATCAGTCGATAATTCAAGCCATTCACGGCTAAGTTTCCAATCATCTTTGCTTGCCCGATAATGTCATCTTGACCATAAATTAAGTTTGCAACGAAGCGTGTACTTATCCGTTCTAGCTCTTGTGGTTGAACAAGTTCTGTTTGGAGTCGCTCAATTTCATGTTCAATGGCTTTTTGTAGTTCGGGAAGTTCCACGCCAGTGACAGGAAGTGCGGAGATACTAAATAGACTGTCTCCACGGTTATAAGGGTCATAACTGACACTCAGTGCGGTCGCTAATTTTTTGTCGCGTACAAGGCGCTGTTGTAATCGAGAGCTGATCCCGCTATCTAACAAGCTTCGAATAAGTGTGAGCGCGTAAACATCTTCTGGATTGGCTGTTGTTGCAAGTGATTTGACATTCCAAGCCATATATAAATTGGGCACTTCAACATTGGTATTTTGTTCCATGTGACGGTAACCAATGTTTTCAAACTCAGTCACATCATTGCGTACAGGTGTTGGATGACTTTTGATGTCGCCAAAGTATTTTTGAACTTGTCGGAGCGCGGATTCTGCATTGACATCACCCACAATCACCAAGATCGCATTGTTTGGGCTATACCATTTTTGATACCACTGTTTGACATCATCTAGACTTATATTTTGCAAGTGTTTCATGTGGCCAATGACGGGTTGACGATAGTGACTTGTGGGATACGAAATTCATTTGAAACGTTCGAAAGCGAGTGAGCGTGGGTTGTCATCGGTACGCAGGCGCCTCTCCTCCATCGCCACTTTAATTTCAGGGTCAAAGTCTTGTTTCCGTAGTAAGAGATTGCGCATACGATCGGCTTCAAGTTCTAAAGCCATCGGAAAGTAAGTTTTGGGATAAAGCTGATAGTAATTGGTGTAATTGGTAAATGTTGCAGCATTTACTGTACCGCCATAGATTCGACTTAAGCGACTGAATTCGTCATTGGGAACTTTGGATGTGCCTTTAAACATCATGTGTTCCAGCACATGCGAAATACCCGTTATATTTCCAGACTCGTCGGTGCTGCCGACTTTGTACCAAATTTGGGTCATGACCATTGGGGAGCGGTGATCTTCACGGATAATCACCTGCAAGCCATTGCTTAAAGTAGTTTCAAAACTACTGCGGGTAAGTTCACTGCGTATTTGTGCATGGGTAGTTATAGGTAAACAAAGTAGAGTTAAACCCAGTGCAACTAATCTTTTTTTATAAGAATGCGTGACTAATAAGTGGTGCATATAAAATTTGGGCTCAGGTTGAAGTGAAGTTAAAGCATTTCAATAAATAACCATTCTTAAGAAAAATGCGAAGTAGATCAAGCGCCAGAAGTATTGATTTGTTAAGTGTTTACATAAAGTATTGTTGCTAAGCGAAAGCCTATCTTTTATGGTAGAATCCGTCTTTTTTAACGCAGTGCTTTTCAAGGATTCGGCATGCAACAGCAATCTAATGAGCAGAACAAATTTTTGATTGATGCTGATATCGGGGATGACGATGTCACACTACCAAGTTTACCTGTGGTCAATGTGCCAATCGTTGAAACAAAAGAGCAAACAGTTGTTAGTTCAGTTGTGGTTGCTGAAACAAGTGCAGAAGAAGCAGATACATCTGTAAAAGGCGGTTTCTTTAGTCGCATGAAAGAAGGGTTAACCAAAACCCGTAAAAACCTTGCCGATGGTATGGTCAATATTTTGATCGGCGGTAAGGAAATTGATGATGAACTGCTTGAAGAAGTTGAAGAACAGCTTTTAGTAGCCGACATTGGTGTAGATGCAACGAAAACCATTATTGCTAACTTGACTGAACGTACTGCACGTGGCGATTTAATTTACTCGCACTCGCTCTATAAAGCGCTTCAAGAAGAGTTGGTCGCTTTACTTGCACCACGTGTGAAATCTTTACACATCGATCCGAACAAAACGCCTTATGTGATTTTGGTGGTGGGTGTAAACGGTGTGGGTAAAACCACAACCATTGGTAAATTGGCAAAACGCTTACAAGGTGAAGGCAAGAAAGTGATGCTTGCTGCGGGGGATACTTTCCGTGCGGCAGCGACTGAGCAGCTTCAAATTTGGGGTGAACGTAATAATATTGCCGTAGTCGCACAAGGCCATGGTGCTGACAGCGCTTCCGTAATTTTCGATGCGTTTGAAAGTGCGCGTGCGAAAGGTGTTGATGTCTTGATCGCAGATACCGCAGGTCGTTTACATAATAAAGGTCATCTCATGCAAGAGTTGACCAAAGTAAAACGTGTCATGCAAAAAATTGATGCGACTGCGCCACACGAAGTTATGTTGGTGGTCGATGCAGGAACGGGTCAAAATGCGATTAATCAAGTAGAAATGTTTGATGAGGCAGTTGGCTTGACAGGCCTGACGATTACTAAACTCGATGGTACTGCGAAAGGTGGTGTACTATTTAATATTGCCAGTCGTACGCATGTTCCAATTCGCTTCATTGGTGTCGGTGAGAAAATTGACGACTTACGTCCTTTCTCTGCAAAATCCTTTGTTGCTGCTTTGTTCGAAACAGAGAAATAAGATTGAACAGCACAATTTTAAAGTGTTAGATCAGTCACATAAACTCCGCTAAATGCGGAGTTTATTTTTTGATTCAATTTGTTTGTTTTAAAAACAAACATTTAGAAATCACGTAATGAATATAAGTGATTCTCCTGCGATTACACTAGCGCCTAACACAATAGGCATCACTGTACATTTTGGGGAACACGGTATGGCTTTATTACATAAAATTGGACAAGTTCTAACAACTGACTTAACCAAAGACTTAAAATTTAAAAAAAATCACGAAGAAGACCTAAAACAAACTACATTTATCGATCAACTAAAAAAGCGACGTAGTATTTATGTTTTAGGGAAGCGTGTACATTTAAGTCAGGTGTATTTAGCTGAATTGATCCAAGAGGCTGTGCGAAGTTGCCTTCGGCACATAATTCACAAAGTACTTGTATTGTGATTTTAATGGGCGATTCACATCATCACTTTTGGAATGTCGTAAAAGAAGTGCAGCGCAAGTTAGTCCCCGCGTATATTTTTGCTGGTGTAGAACTGAAGGTTGATCAATGCTCGGCAGGATTTGGTACAGTTCTATTCTATGAAGATCAGCAGATCATTCAAAAATTACAAAAGAAAATTCCTTTTGATGCGGCAGAATTTCCAGTTTGGTCAGAGCAAGTTTCAGGTATGGCCCAATATGCTGTATGGACTTGTCTAGCAGATGCAGGTTTGGGTGCGTCATTACAACATTATAACCCGAGTATTGATGCTGATATCTCCAAGGTTTTTGAGATTCCAAAACATAGGCTGTTACGTGCGCAATTGGTCTTTGGTTCGATAGAGGAAAAAGCCGCTGAAAAAGAATATTATAAAGATGAAGAGCGCTTTATGATTTATGCATAATGACACGGAATAATCTTTAGTGGTTTCTAGATCAAGTTTTGTAATGTTATGGCATATTGTTCTATTTTTAAGACACTATGTCGCTGAATTAAGCATGTTCAAATTTGAAATTATAGCTATGATGAGTATGAATCTGCATATAACAAGATCGTGAGATCGCTGAGGAAAATAACATGTCATTTTTAGACCACATCAAACAACGTCGTACCATTTATGCTGTTGGTAAAAATGTAGCATTAACACCAGAACAAATTGAATCTGTAATTAAAGAAGCGGTAAATCTCAGTCCTTCTGCATTTAACTCACAGACTTCTCGTATTGTGACTTTGTTTGGTGAGTCGCATTTGCAGTTTTGGAATATCGTGCGTGAAACTTTACGTAAAATTGTTCCAGAAGCTGCTTTTGAAGGTACAAATACCAAAATTAATAGCTTTGCTGCAGGCTATGGTACGGTTTTATTTTACGAAGACCAAGACGTTGTAAAATCATTGCAGGAACAATTTGCGCTTTATGCGGATAATTTCCCAGTGTGGTCTGAACATTCTTCTGCAATTGCTCAATTTGCCGTATGGACTGCGTTATCTGAACAAAATATTGGTGCGTCATTACAGCATTACAATCCAATCGTAGATGCTGAGATTGCAGAGATCTTCGATATCCCTGCGAATTGGAAACTTCGTGCACAACTTGTTTTTGGTTCGATTGAAGCACCTGCGGGTGAGAAAACATTTATGGCGGAAGCGGATCGCTTTAAAACATTCAATTAATAATTGGTTTTTAAAATGAAAAAGAGCAGAGTAAGTCTGCTCTTTTTTTTGTTTTGAGACTTATCTTTAAAATATAAAAGCTTAGCACTATATATTGTAGTGTTGAGTTGGTTCTAAGCTCAGAAATTGTCATAAAATTGTCATTTATACACTGCATAGTGCAACTAAACTTTAATAAACCATCGATAGAGTGTAAAAAATGACCTTACGCATAACCCTTGCAACAATAGCATTGATGTTGAGTTCTTCAGTATTTTCAGCAGTGACTATTACTGCTCCAGAGGAAATAAAAATTGAAGGCTTAAATGGGCAAGAGGTTAAGAGTCGTTTATTTAGTTCTGACAATAAATATAATATTGATGCGGGGGAAAATATTATCAGTGTTCGCTATACCCAATTTTTTGAAGAGCATCCGGGTATTGGCTCACACGATATTGTTCGCTCAGGGATTGTGAATATTAAGACCCCAATTTTACAAGACCAACAGTCTTACCGTTTGGCACTGATCAATCCTCCACAAAACCATGATGATGCAAAAGCTTATGCCAAGCAGCCGATCTTTGGTCTCTACAATGCCAAAAATCAGTTACTGGTTGAGCAAAAGGGCAGTAAAACTCAAAATGCAGGCATTCTTCAAAATCTATTTACTGATGCACCAACCGATCTAACTCAAAAAGCAACGACAGTGGTACAACCTGCACCGGTCTATACGTCACAAGCTGTTGTTGCGAAAGCTGGAACAGATAAACAAAAAGATTTAACAAGTTCTGGCAATGCTCAACAATTAATTAATACTTGGAAAAGTGCATCTAAATCTGAACGCCAAGCGTTTATGGCTTGGCTTGCTGAACAAGCACAGTAGCTGGTACATTCTAAAAAAAACAGCGTTAGCTGTTTTTTTTATTTAGATAGCGCATTTATATGGTAGTCAACTTGACTATAATTTAATCTAAAATGTATGTTTTGCTTTAAAAATAACCAGTCGAATGGGTTTTTTGAATTATTTATTTAAATGTACTTGCGCTGCAAATAAAACTGTATAGAATACCCAGCACACCAACGCAATGTAGTGAATAACTTGAAGCGAAGGTCTTGCTGATGACGAATCAGCAAGAAGATCATTAAGAGATTATGAAGAACAACTTGTGTGGATTTTTACTGATTGATCGATCGAAAATATTTCATTGATTGAAGGTAAAAATTACTCGAAGTTTATTTGAGAAATATTTGTCAGAAAATTGATGAGCCAAGATTTGTAGCCATAAGCTACTAATGATTTTAACTGAAGAGTTTGATCATGGCTCAGATTGAACGCTGGCGGCAGGC